>NZ_JBEYSL010000588.1:0-3756 GCF_040642735.1 Micromonospora sp. NPDC047753
CGGACCCCGCTGGCCGACCGCAGGGCCCGGGTCGCCGAGGCCCTGGACTCGCTCACCGCCCACCGCGACCTGCTCGCCCTGCTGCTGGTGTGGGACCCGCACCAACTCTCCGGCGGCATGCGGCAGCGGGTGATGATCGCGATGGCGGTGGCCTGCGGCCCGAAGGTGCTGGTGGCCGACGAGCCGACCACAGCGCTGGACGTCACCGTCCAGGCCGGCATCCTCCAGGTGCTGCGGGACCTGCGCGACCGGCTCGGCACGAGCGTCCTCATCATCACCCACGACCTCGGCGTGATCGCCGACATCGCGGACCGCGTCGTCGTCATGTACGCGGGCCGGGTGGTGGAACGGGCGTCGGTGGACGACCTGTTCGCCCACCCCCGGCACCGGTACACGGCCGGGCTCCTGTCGGCGTCACCGCAGCCGGGCCGGCACGCCGGCACCGACCGGTTGACCGAGATCCCCGGGCTGGTGCCCGTGCTGGCCAGCCAACCCGACGCCTGTACCTTCGCGGATCGCTGCCCGGCCGCCGATGAGCGGTGCCGGGCGGCTGCCCCGCCGTTGCAGGATGTCGGTGACACCGACCATGTCGCGGCCTGCTGGCACCCGTGCGAGATGGCCCCTCAGGAGGCGAACCGATGACGCCGCAGCCGAACGCCCTGGAGATAGCGGACCTGGTGATGCACTTCGGCCCGGTGCGTGCCGTGGACGGGGTGTCCCTGACCATTCCGCGGGGCCGGGTCACGGCCCTGGTGGGGGAGAGCGGCTCCGGGAAGTCGACAGTGGGCCGATGCGTGGTGCGGCTCGTCGAACCGACAGCGGGAACGGTCCGGATCGCGGGCACCGACGTCACCCACCTGTCCCGACGGCGACTGCGTCCCCATCGCGGCGCGGTGTCGATCGTCTTCCAGGACCCGGCCGCGTCACTGGACCCGCGCATGCTGGTGGGCGAGATCGTGGCCGAACCGCTGCGGCTGGCCGGCAAGCGGATCTCCCGGCGCGACCGGGACGCCCGCGTCGCTCCCCAACTCGAACGGGTGGGCCTGCGCGCCGAGGTGGCCCGTCGCTATCCGCACGAACTGTCCGGCGGGCAACGCCAACGGGTCAGCATCGCGCGGGCCCTGATCTCCGAGCCCATGCTGCTCATCGCGGACGAACCCACCAGCGCGCTCGACGTGTCAGTGCAGGCGTCGGTGCTCAACCTCCTCGCCGACCTGCAACGCGACATCGGGTTCGCCTGCCTCTTCATCACCCACGACCTTTCCGCTGTCGAATACCTGGCCGACGACATCGCTGTCATGTACCTGGGGCAACTCGTCGAGACCGGCAGCCGCGAGCGGATCTTCGCCCGGCCCGCACACCCGTACACGCAGGCGCTGCTCTCCGCCGCGCCGGTGGCCGACCCGGTGCGTCAGCGCCACCGTCAGCCGGTGCTGCTCGGCGACGACCTGCCGTCCGCGCTCGACCCGCCGTCCGGCTGCCGGTTCCGGACCCGCTGCCCGCTCGCCTTCGACAGGTGCGCGACGGAGGTGCCGGCGCAGACCGCCATCAGCGACGGCATGGCCGCCTGCCACCTGGTCCGGCCGGACGGCACCGGTCCCGACGTTCGTACCGCAGATCCCAGTGAGGTGCTGTCATGACGTTCACCACCCGACCCACGTTGCAGGGCACCTTCGGCATGGTGTCCTCCACCCACTGGCTCGCCAGCCAGTCGGCGATGGGCATCCTGGAACGCGGGGGCAACGCCTTCGACGCGGCGGTCACCGCCGGGTTCGTCCTGCACGTGGTCGAGCCGCACCTGAACGGGCCCGGTGGCGAGGTGCCGGCCATCGTGGCCACCGCGCGGGACCCCCGACCGAAGGTGCTGTGCGGGCAGGGGCCAGCCCCGGCCGGCGCCACCATCGCGCACTTCCGGTCCCTCGGCATGGACCTCATCCCGGGTGCCGGGCCGCTCGCGGCGGCAGTACCCGGTGCGGTGGACGCCTGGCTCCTGCTGCTGCGCGAGCACGGCACGCTCACCGTCGCCGAGGTGCTGGAGCCGGCGATCGGCTACGCCGGCGCCGGGCACCCGCTGGTGGGCCGGGTCGGTGACACGGTGGCCGCCGTCCGGTCGTTGTTCGAGGAACACTGGCCCACCTCCGCCGCGCTCTGGCTGCGCGGCGGCCGACCACCCGCCGCGGGGGAGCTGGTCACCAACCCGGCGTACGCGGACACCCTGCGCCGACTCGTCGAGGCGGGACGGGCGGCCGGTGCCGACCGGGAGGCCCAGATCGAGGCCGCCCGCCGGGCCTGGAGCACGGGTTTCGTCGCCGAGGCGATCGACGCGTTCAGCCGGCGACCGTTCCAGGACTCCAGCGGACGCCCGCACGCCGGGCTGGTCACCGGCGACGACCTGGCCGCTTACTCGGCGAGCTGGGAGTCGCCCGCCACCCTCGACTGGCAGGGCTACCAGGTGGCGAAGACCGGTTTCTGGGGCCAGGGCCCGGTGCTGCTGGAGTCACTGGCCACCCTTGACGCGCTCGACGACCCGGGCGCGTACGACTCGGCGACCGCCGCGGGTGTGCACGCCCAGGTCGAGGCGCTCAAGCTCGCCTTCGCCGACCGGGAAGCCTGGTACGGCGACGGGGCCGACGTGCCCGCCAAGGCGCTGCTCTCACCGCAGTACGCGCGGGAGCGGGCCGCCCTGATCGGCGATCGCGCGTCGGCGGAGTTGCGGCCGGGCCGCCCGGACGGGGCGCAGCCGCGCCTGCCCGCCCACATCCGACCGGGTGCCGCTCGACCTGCCGGGCCGACCGATGCCACAACGGGAGAGCCGACAGTGCAGTCGGACGGGGTGACCCGGGGCGACACCTGTCACGTGGACGTGGTCGACCGGTGGGGCAACATGATCTCCGCTACCCCCAGTGGCGGCTGGTTGCAGAGTTCCCCGACGATTCCGGAGCTGGGCTTTCCGTTGGGCAGCAGGTTGCAGATGTTCTGGCTGGAGGAGGGGCTCGCCTCCTCGCTGGCGCCGGGCCGCCGCCCGCGTACGACGTTGAGCCCGACGATGGTGCACCGCGACGGTGAGCCGGTGCTGGCCTGCGGCACCCCCGGTGGCGACCAGCAGGACCAGTGGCAGTTGCCGTTCCTGGTGCGGCACCTCGTCGGTGGGCAGAGCCTTCAGGAGGCCATCGACGCGCCGGCGTGGCACACGGTCAGCCTGCCCGGCTCGTTCTATCCCCGCGACATGGAGCCCGGTGTCCTGGTGGTGGAGGACCGGCTCGACGAGGGTGTGCTGGCGGCGCTGCGGGCGTACGGGCACGAGGTGCGGGTCACCGACGGGTGGAGCCTCGGTCGGCTCTGCGCGGTGACCCGTGACCCGGCGACGGGAGTGCTGGCGGCCGGTGCGAACCCGCGGGGGATGCAGGGCTACGCGTGCGGCCGGTAGCGGGTGCCGTAGCCGCGTGCCCGTCAGCGGGCGCCGTAGCCGCCTTCGGCGTTCTCGTACGCGGCGGCGGATGCCGCCTCGAGGTGGTCGAGCGCGGCCCGCTCGGCGCGGTCACCGTCGCCCGACTCGATGGCGTCGACGAGTTGGATGTGCTCGGCCCACGAGTGTGGCGCTCGTTCGGCCGCCCCGAGCCGGAAGACCCACTGGACATGGAGGTAGAGCGACTTGGCGATCGACGACAGCCAGGGGTTTCCGCTGATCTGGAGGATGCGCAGGTGCCATGGACGGCGCCATCAAGGTGACCGAGCAGGGCGAGGTGATCTCCGACA
>NZ_JBEYSL010000589.1:0-3735 GCF_040642735.1 Micromonospora sp. NPDC047753
GTGGGTTCGGCAAGTGTTCGCCGAGGCTCACAAATCCCGGTTTGGGGATGTCAGCGCTTCACGGCGCCCGCTGACGCGGGCCGGGCCACCGGCCGAGGTGGACCCGGAAGGGAGGGTTGATGGAGTTCGACTTCGCCGATCAGCAGCCGAAGCTCCTCATGCTGATGTACGGGCTGGTCGCCTTCGTGCTGGTGGTGGGTGCTCTCCTACTGCTGCTCGACGTGGTGCCGGCCTGGTTCGCCCGGCGACGGGAGGCGCAGCTCGTCGCTGCCTCGGTTAGTGGTGCTCCACTTCCCCGTCGACCCAAGCAGCGGGAGGGGATCTTCGCGCTCTTCTTCCTGCTGCCGACGCTGCTGCTACTCACCATCGGTCTGGTCGTGCCGGCCATCCGCACCGTGCTGCTCTCCCTGATGAACAGGACCAGCACGGAGTGGGTGGGGTTGGACAACTTCGGCTGGATGTTCTCCGACGACGCGATCGTCCGGGTCCTGATCAACACCCTGATCTGGGTGCTCCTGGTCCCGCTGGTAGCGACCGGTTTCGGCCTGATCTACGCCGTCCTGGTGGACAAGGCCCGCTTCGAGGCCGTGGCCAAGTCACTGATCTTCCTCCCGATGGCCATCTCCTTCGTCGGCGCCAGCATCATCTGGAAGTTCGTCTACGCCTACCGGGGTGAGGGCGACCAGATCGGTCTGCTCAATCAGATCGTGGTCAGCCTGGGCGGTGAGCCCAAGCAGTGGCTGCTCGAATCGCCGCTGAACACGCTGCTGCTGATCGTCATCATGGTCTGGATCCAGGCCGGCTTCGCCATGGTGGTGCTCTCCGCCGCGATCAAGGCGATCCCCGGCGACATCGTCGAGGCCGCCCGGCTCGACGGTGTCAGCCCGTGGCAGATGTTCTGGCAGATCACCATGCCGAGCATCCGACCGGCGCTGATCGTCGTGATGGTGACCCTCACGATCGCCACGCTCAAGGTCTTCGACATCGTCCGGACCTCGACGAACGGCAACTACGACACCAGCGTGATCGCCAACGAGATGTACAACCAGGCGTTCCGGTACAGCGAGAACGGGCGGGGTTCCGCGCTCGCGGTCTTCCTCTTCCTCCTGGTCATCCCGGTCGTGATCTACCAGATCCGTAACCTCCGTCAACAGCGGGAGGGCTGAGATGACCACCGCAACGCCCACCGTCGCCGCCGGCACCCAGAAGACCGACGGCACCCCGACCACCACGGCCGGCCGGGTCCGCAAGCGATTGAACAGCCGCACCGCGACGCTCGTCTCGATCGTCATCGCGGTGGTCTGGACCATCCCGACCTTCGGCCTGCTCGTGTCCTCCCTCCGGCCGGAGGACGAGATCAAGACCACCGGCTGGTGGACGGCCTTCACCAACCCGCAGTTCACCTTCGAGAACTACGAGCAGGTCCTGTTCGGGCGCTCGTCGTCCTCCGGGCAGCTCGCCGGCTCCTTCATCAACTCGCTGGCGATCACCATCCCGTCGGTGCTCTTCCCGCTCGCCTTCGCGTGCCTCGCCGCGTACGCGCTGGCGTGGATCAACTTCCGCGGCCGGGACTGGGTCTACATCGCGATCTTCGCGTTGCAGATCGTGCCGTTGCAGATGGCCCTGGTACCGCTGCTGAGGTTCTTCTCCACCGGGGTCAGCCTCGGCGGCGTCACTCTGATGCCGGCCTGGGACCTGGTCGACGAGCAGAAGTTCGCCCAGGTGTGGTTCGCCCACACCTGCTTCGCGCTGCCGTTCGCCGTCTTCCTGCTGCACAACTTCATCTCGCAACTGCCGGGGGACCTGATGGAGGCGGCCCGGGTCGACGGGGCCACCCACCCGAAGATCTTCCGCACCATCGTGCTGCCGCTGATCACCCCGGCGCTGGCGGCGTTCGGCATCTTCCAGTTCCTCTGGGTCTGGAACGACCTGCTGGTCGCGCTGATCTTCGCGGGTGGCGGTGACGAGACCGCTCCGCTGACGGTCCGGCTCGCCGAGATGGCCGGCACCCGGGGCAACGAGTGGCAGCGCCTGACCGCCGGTGCGTTCGTCAGCATCGTCGTACCCCTCATCGTGTTCCTGTCCCTGCAGCGCTTCTTCGTGCGAGGTCTGCTCGCCGGCAGCGTCAAGGGCTGACCCGCGCGCCCGCCGCCGCCTGGCCCCTCGGGCGGCGGCGGGCGCTCCGGGCACCGAGCGGGGGAAACCGTGACGAGGATCGATGATGTGGCCCGGCTGGCCGGAGTCTCCACGGCCACCGTCTCGCGGGCGCTGCGCGGACTACCGACGGTCTCGGCCGCCACCCGGCGCCGGGTGCTCGCCGCCGCCGAGCAACTCGACTACGAGGTCTCGCCGAGCGCGTCCCGGCTCGCCGGGGGCCGGACCGGCACGGTAGCGGTGGTGGTCCCCCGGATCACCCGCTGGTTCTTCAGCACCGTCGTCGAGGCGGTCGAGGAGTACCTCCACCAGTCCGGCTACGACCTGCTGCTCTACAACCTGGGCGGCCGGGAGCAGGTCCGCCAGCGGGTCCTGCGGACGGCCAACCTGCACAAGCGGGTGGACGCCATGATGCTGGTCGCCACACCGCTGCGTCCGGCCGACCTGACCGCGCTGGCCACGCTGGAACTGCCCGGCGTCACCATCAGCTCGGGCAGCAGGGTGCCCAACTGGCCGTGCGTACGGATCGACGACGTGGCGGCCGCGCGGGTCGCGACCAAGCATCTGATCGACCTCGGACATCACCGGATCGCCCACATCTCCGGCGACCCGGACGACGAGTTGGCCTTCACCACCCACCTCGACCGACGCCGGGGTTACCAGGCGGCGCTGCGCTCCGCGGGCCTGCGACCCGACCCCACCCTGGACATCGAGTCCACCTTCACCATCGACGGTGGCAACCGGGCCACCGCCGAGTTGCTGGCCCGCGGCGAGCCACCGACCGCGATCGTCGCCGCCTGCGACGAGATGGCGATGGGCGCGATGACCGCCCTGCGCGACGTCGGGCTGCGGGTGCCGCAGGACGTCAGCGTGGTCGGCATCGACGACCACGACCTGGCCGGTGTGCTCGGGCTCAGCACCGTCGCCCAGCCCGCTGCCGAGCAGGGCCGGCTGGCCGCCCAGATGTTGCTCGACCCGCTCGGGGCCCCGCCTCCGGGGCCCATCGTCAGTCAACGGGGTGCCGGTTGCGACACTCCGGTGGTCCTGCCCACCCGGTTGGTGGTCCGGGATTCGACAGCACCACCCCGGGCACACTGAAGTCCACACACCGCAACACGGGAGACGACCCTGAACACCGACTCGACGCAGCAGATCCCCTCCGGTCCCCCGGCCACCGGCTGGTGGACCGAGGCCGCCATCTACCAGATCTACCCCCGCTCGTTCGCCGACTCGGACGGGGACGGAATCGGTGACCTGCCCGGCATCACCGCCCGCCTCGACCACCTGGTCGAGCTGGGCGTGGACGCGGTGTGGCTCTCCCCCTTCTACCCCTCGCCGCAGGCCGACGCCGGCTACGACGTGGCCGACTACCGCGACATCGACCCGCTGTTCGGCACCCTCGCCGACGCTGACAAGCTGATCGCCGAGGCCCGGGCCCGCAACCTGCGCGTGATCGTCGACCTGGTTCCGAACCACACCTCGTCGGCGCACCGCTGGTTCCAGGCCGCGCTGCCGGCCGCGCCCGGCAGCGCGGAACGGTCGCCAGCAGTTGGCGCAGTTCCAGGTCGTTCTCGGGTTGAC
>NZ_JBEYSL010000590.1:0-3720 GCF_040642735.1 Micromonospora sp. NPDC047753
GCCTGCGGCGGCTGGAGACCGACCACATCGACCTGTACCAGATGCACCACGTGGACCGGGCCACGCCGTGGGAGGAGATCTGGCAGGCGATGGAGCAGCTCGTCCGCGAGGGCAAGATCACCTACGTCGGCAGCAGCAACTTCGCCGGCTGGGACGTGGCGCTCGCCCAGGCCGCCGCCTCGGCACGCCACTTCCTCGGCCTGACCAGCGAGCAGAGCCTCTACAACCTTGCCGTACGCGCCGTCGAGCAGGAGCTCGTCCCCGCCCTGCGTCACCTCGGCGTCGGACTGATTCCGTACAGCCCCCTGCACGCCGGCCTGCTCGCCGCTGCGCTCGACGCCCTGGATCAGGGCCGCACCACCGACCCCTCGACCCGGCACCGCGTCGAGGCGCACCGCGCCCAGCTCACTGCCTACGAGGGGCTGTGCCGAGAGTTGGGCGCACAGCCGGCGGCCGTGGCCGTGGCCTGGCTGCTGCGCAATCCGGTCGTCTCCACCACTATCGTCGGCGCGACGACGATCGACGAACTGCGATCGGACCTCGACGCGTTGTCCGTGCGGCTGGACGACGAGGTGGTGGAACGACTCGACCGGATCTGGCCCGGCCCGGGAGAAGCCCCACAGTCCTACGCCTGGTGAGACGGCTACCCGTCGGTGACGCCGACGGGCAGCAAGGGGCCACTGGTGTGGCGGTGGTCGACATAGGATCGGGTCCATGCGTGTGTTGGTGGTCTCCGCCCCGCTCGTCGGTCACGTCTTCCCCCTGGTGCCGCTCGCGGTCGCCCTCCGCGATGCCGGCCACGATGTGCTGGTGGCCACCGGCGGCGGAGCGCTGGCCGCCGCCGAGGCGGGTCTGCCGGTGCACGACATCGCGCCGGGCTTCGACTTCGGCCGGATCGCGCTGCGGGTCCTTCCCCGTCATCCGCTGATCGCGCGGGCGGAGCTGGCCGGCACCGCCGGCACCCGGGGCGCCGGCCTGCTGTTCGGCGCGCTCAACGACCAACTCGTCGACCCGGTGGTCGCGCTGGCCACCCGGTGGCAGCCGGATCTGGTGCTGTACGAGCCGTTCGCGGTCGCCGGCGCGGTGGCCGCCGCGAGGCTCGACGTGCCGGCCGTCCGCCAGGAGAACGCCCTCTTCGACGGCCGGGACCTGGTCGGCGCCACCGTCGCCCGGCTCGGCGCGGCGCTGCGCCGCCACGGCCTCACCGAACTGCCCGCGCCGGCCGCCGCCCTCGCCGTGGCGCCACCCAGCGTTGCCACGCAGGGCGGCTGGCCAATGCGCTACACGTCCTATGTCGGCGGCGGGGAACTGCCGGCCTGGCTGCGCGAGCCGGGTGAGCGCCAGCGGATCCTGGTCACCCGCAGCACCCTCACCGGCCCCGGAGACCGGGGGCCGATGCCCGCCGTGGTGGCCGCCGCCGCCGAGGTGGACGCCGAGATCGTGCTGGTCCGCCCCGACAAGCGGTCGGCCCGCTCGGTGCCCGGCAACGTGCGGGTGGTCGGCTGGATTCCGCTCGACGAGGCGTTGCCGGCGAGCGCGGCCCTGGTGCACCACGGTGGTGCGGGCAGTGCCTTCGGTGCCTTCGCCGCAGGCCGGCCCCAGCTGGCCACCACGGGTGCCGGGGACCGGCGGCACAACGCCGAGCTGGTGGCCCGCCGGGGCGCCGGCCTGGCGCTGCGTCCCCGGGACATCACCGCGCGGGCACTGACCCAGCTGCTCACCGACGAGCGCCTGCGGACCGCCGCCGCGCAGGTCAGCAGCGAGATCGCCGCGATGCCGCCACCGACGGACCTGGTCGCGCGGCTGGCGGCACTGGTCTGACGTCCACCCCGCGTGGCCACCCCGGATGCACTGTCGACTGGGGCAGGATGGCCGGATGCGACACGTCGTGCTGTTCCACTCCGTGTACGGGCTGCGTCCCGCCGTGCGCGCCGCCGCCGACCGGTTGCGCGCCGCCGGGCACCAGGTCAGCACCCCCGACCTGTACGGCGTCCCGGCCACCGACAGCGTCGAGGAGGGCTTCGCGCTGCTCGACAAGATCGGCCAGGAGGTGGTGTTGGACCGGGCCCGCGCCGCGCTGCGTGACCTGCCACCGGAGACGGTGCTCGCCGGCTTCTCGATGGGCGCCGGGGTGGCCGGGGCGCTGCTCGCCGAGCGCCCCGCCGCCGCCGGTCTGCTCCTGCTGCACGGCACCGGTGGTGCCCCGGACGCGGTCTCATCCGGGTTGCCGGTGCAGCTGCACCTCGCCGACCCCGACCCGTACGACGCGCCGGACGAGGTCGACGAGTGGCAGCAGGGAATGACCGACGCCGGTGCCGATCTGACGCTCTTCAGCTATCCGGGCATGGGTCACCTGTTCACCGACCCGGACCTGGCCGAGTACTCCCCGGACGCCACCGCGGCGGTCTGGCCGCGCGTGCTGGCCTTCCTGGCTGCCGGCTGAGCGGCCGGCGACGGCCAGTGGGGTCGGGGCGGCGCAGCCGAAGGTTGACCAACGGCAGGTGTTGGCCGCGGTCTCACACGTCGGTGTCAGCGGGAGAGTCGTCGGCGCAGCACGTGGGCACTGCAGAACACACCCCGTTCGATACCTGGCGCCACCATCAAGATCCTCGAAGGGGGGCTGGCGATGACCACGACGGCCTTCGACGAATATGAACGGTCCCGCTGGGCCGGGCGCGCGGGGGCGTACGACAGCAGTCTCGCCGCGCTCTGCGCGTACCCCGCGCCAGCGTTGTTGGACGCCGCCGACGTCGGGGCCGGCACGCGGGTGCTCGACGCGGGCACCGGCTCCGGCACGGTGGCCAGGCTGGCGTGCGCGCGCCACGCCACAGTCGTCGCCGTCGACGCCGAGCCCAGCATGGTCGAGTTGGCGCGCGACCGCCTTCCGTCCGTCGACGAGGTCCGCCTCGCGTCGCTGCCGCACCTCCCGTTCGGCTCCCGGTCGTTCGACGCGGCCGTGGCGAACTTCGTGATCAACCATGTGGGCGACCCGCTGGCCGCGATCACCGAGCTGCGACGGGTCGTCCGGTCCGGTGGTCGGGTCGCGGTCACCGTGTGGCCGCACCCCCCGCCCGAGGCGCAGAGCCTCTGGGGTGAGGTGTTCGACGCCGCTGGGGTCGACCGTCGCGCCGCCGCCCCGACGGTGGACGCCGACCGGGACTTCCCCCGTACCCCTGACGGTTTGGCGGGCCTGCTCAGCCAGGCGGGGCTCGCCGACGTGCGCTGCGACACGATCACCTGGGCGCACCGCACCGACCCGGAGGCCTGGTGGAGTGGTCCCGCCAACGGCGTCAGCAAGCCAGGTCTGGTGATGGAGACCCAGCCGGCTGCGGTGATCAGCCGCATTCGCGCAGCCTACGACGAGCTGACCGCCCGCTACCGTGGCCCCGACGGCCTGCTCGCGCTGCCCACCGCAGCGCTACTAGCCTCAGCCTCCGTACCCTAACCCCCCACCCGGCCACCCCGCCCCACGCCCCACTGCGCCGATCTTGCAGTTTCGGTTGCCGATATCGGTGGGATGGCGCTTATGCCGGGACAGCAAGTGCAAGATCGCCGGCCACAACCGTCGATCATGGAGTTGTGGCGCCTGACTTGTGGTCTTCGGGGTATTTGTCACCCACCGCAACTCCATGATCGGCAGGGCAGGGCAGGGCAGGGCAGGGCAGGGCAGGGCAGGGCAGGGCAGGGCAGGGCAGGGCAGGGCGGGGCAGGGGCTGAGGA
>NZ_JBEYSL010000591.1:0-3705 GCF_040642735.1 Micromonospora sp. NPDC047753
GACGGCAACTAGCCACGGCCAGGCGCTCGTCTTGGGTGGTGTCAGGCACGGTAAGCCTCCACAAAGGACAACGACGATGAACCTCGGCCCGTTCACCCACACCACCCGTCCCGCCTCGGCCCGCCGTTCCGGCGCGCTCGCCGGTACCGCCGCACTGCTGCTTCTGGCGTTCGGCGCTGCGGCCTGCGGCACCGCCGACCCGAAGACCACGCCCGCTCCGACCGAAACCGCCGCCGCCACCGCCGTTCCCGCGACCGGTGACACCCCGGCCGCCGGCACGGGCGGCTCCGTGCCGGATGCGGCCTCGGCCGTCGCGCCGGCCCGCCCGGCGGTCGGCTCGACGCAGTGGCCGCAGCTCACCTGGTACACCGCTGAGGAGCACGGCCAGAAGCAGAACGATCCGGCCCGGATCTGGCGGCGTACCCCCGGTGGGAGCTGGCAGTTGGTGCGTTCGGGCCGCCCCGAGAACAGCAAGAACCTCAATGGCCCGCTCGCCGTCTCGCCGGACGGCCGACGGGCAGCCTGGATGGAAGCCTCTGCCCGCCGACTGGTGATCAGCGAGTTCGACGGCACGAAGCGGCACGTCATCCCGACCCAGGGTCAGCAGACGTGCGCGCCGAGCTGGCTCGACTCCGGGCGGGTGCTGTACGGCCTGGGGCCGGAGAAGGAGCTAACGCTCATCGCGGTCAACGCCGACGGGACCGGGCAGAAGGTGCTCGCCACCCACCACCCGAAGTGCCCGACGGTGTCCGGTGGATGGATCGCCCAGGTCGGCGCGCAGACCGTGGCGATCGCTGACGAGCGAGGCGTCCGACGTGCGATCAGCCCGCGCCTCCCCGCCGGCCTCGTCATCGGCGGAGTGGCGGCGATCTCCGGCAACGGCCGGACGCTGGTGATCAGCGCCCACACGACCAGCCCCGGGGGATGTGCCTGCAGCGAGCGGTTCCGCAGCTACCGGATCGACGCGGTCAGCGGGGCCGTCACCGAGCTGGCGCCGCTGGACCCGGCGTGGAAGCAGCCGACCGGGCACGGCGAAGCCATCGACGGGGTCGTCCTGGCCGACGGCGGTCTGGTGGTGCAAGTCAACGCGGCGACGCCGGCGGACGGCGCGCCGGCGTACCGGCTGGTCCGTTACGCCGCCAGCGGTCGGGTGCTGGCCACCGCGTCGGTGCCCGCCGGCCAGCCGTGGGGTGGTCTGCTGGGCTGAGCTCCCGGTGCAGCGTCACCGGGTATGAGGGACCGGCCACTCACGGGGGTGGCCGGTCCGCCCGTCGTCGTCCGCGCAATGACCTCCGACACGTAGTGGATTCGGGGCGGTGCCGGGCGTTGCTGCGGTGACAGACTGGTCGCCGCAGGCAACGGGTGGCGTGAGGAGGCGCGGGTGCGCTGGGGCAGTTTTGTCGCGGTCGGGGACAGCTTCACCGAGGGTATGGACGACGCGTACCCGGACGGCACTTTCCGAGGCTGGGCGGACCTGGTGGCGACCCGGCTCGCCGCCGACGCGGGGCCCGACTTCCGGTACGCGAACCTGGCCATCCGGGGCCGGCTCTTCCCCAGCGTGGTCGCCGAGCAGGTGCCCTCCGCCGTGGCGATGAAGCCGGACCTGATCAGTTTCGCGGCCGGTGGCAACGACGTGCTGCGGCGCACCTTCGACCCGGACACGCTGGTCGCCCGCTTCGACGAGGTGGTCCGGCAACTGCGTTCGGGTGGCGCGGACGTGCTCCTCTTCCGGTTCGCTGACGTGATGGCCCGACTGCCCGGCCAACGCCTCGTCGCCCCCCGGGTGCAGCTGCTCAATCAGGCGGTCGGTGAGACCGCCGAGCGGCACGGCGCCATCATGGTCGACCTGTACGCCGACGACACGTTCCTCAACCCCATGCTCTGGAGCACCGACCGGCTGCACCTCTCCCCGGCCGGGCACCGCCGGGTCGCCGGGCAGGTGCTGAACGCCCTCGGGGTTGGTTGCGACGAGGAGTGGCTGATGGTTCCGCCGCACCCGGCGCCGTCACCATGGTTGGCCGCCCGCGCTTCCGACCTGCGGTGGGCCGGTCAGTACCTCGCCCCCTGGGTGAAGCGGCGGCTGACCGGTCGGTCGTCCGGCGACACTGTGACGGCGAAGCGCCCGCAACTCGGCCCGCTCGTCGACTGATCATGCTCACAGTGCACACGGCGGCCCTGCTGCGCCGTGACCCGGACGGCGAGCCGTTGCCCGACCACGCCGTGCTGGTCAGTGGCGACCGGATCGAGGCCGTCGGCCCACTGGCCGAGCTGAGTTCGGCGTACGCCAACGCCCGGGTTCGCCGCTGGCCCGGCTCGCTGGGGCCGGGTCTGCTGCACGACAGGCCGCTGCCGCCCGCCCCGACCCCGCGTGAGCGGGTGCACGCGCTGCTGCGTACCGGGGTGACGGCGGTGCTGGCGGAGCACCTGACCGACCCTGCCCTGCGGGCCGCAGCCGAGCGTGGCGACCTGCTGGTGCTGGCCACCGCCGTGGCGCCGACGCTGCGTCCGGGCGGGCGGGCCGACCTCGCGGTGCACGGCCTCGACGGCACCTGCCTGGTGACAGTCGTCGCTGGTCGGATAGCCCACCGACGCGCCTGAACGGCGTACCTTGGGGATCATGTCTGTGCCGAACGATCCCGATCCCCGCCTCCAGTCGTACGCGGACCCGCAGCGGCTGGTCACCACCGAGTGGCTGGCCGAGCATCTGGGCGATGAGGGCCTCGTCGTCGTCGAGTCCGACGAGGATGTGCTGCTCTACGAATCCGGTCACATTCCCGGTGCGGTCAAGGTCGACTGGCACCTGGAGCTGAACGATCAGGTGACCCGGGACTACCTGGACGCCACGAGCTTCGCCGAGATGTGTGCCGCGAAGGGCATCGGCCGGGGCGACACCGTCGTCTTCTACGGCGACAACTTCAACTGGTGGGCCGCGTACGCCCTCTGGGTCTTCTCGCTCTTCGGTCACGCCGATGTGCGACTGCTCGACGGCGGCCGGCAAAAGTGGATCGCCGAGGGGCGTGAGGTGACCCGCGACAAGACGGCTCGCCCGCGCGCCGACTATCCGGTGCCGTTGCGTGACGACGCCCCGCTGCGGGCCTTCCGGGAGCAGGTCATGGCGCACGTCGCGTCCGGCCGGCCACTCGTCGACGTCCGGTCGCCGGGCGAGTACACGGGCGAGATGCTGCACATGCCGGACTACCCGCAGGAGGGCGCGCTGCGCGGTGGGCACATCCCGGGCGCGGTCAGCAAGCCGTGGAAGTCCGCCGCCAACGAGGACGGCACGTTCAAGTCGGCCGACGAGCTGAAGGTGATCTACGCCGACCAGCTCGGGCTGAGCCCGGACGACGACGTGATCGCGTACTGCCGGATCGGCGAGCGGTCCAGCCACACCTGGTTCGTGCTGCGGCACCTGTTGGGCTACCCGCAGGTGCGCAACTACGACGGCTCGTGGACCGAGTGGGGCAACCTGGTCCGGGCACCAGTGGTCAAGGGTGACCAGCCCGGTGGCCTGACCGCCTGACCGGTTCGTCGTGTGATCGACTCGGGTTCCCTGATGTCGGGCTGTCCCCTTCGCTGGGACACCGCGGTATCTGTGAACCCGAGTCGATCACGTCGACCCGACGCGACCCTCGTCAGCTGGCCAGTGCGATCACGCCGCGCAGGTCGCGGACGATTCCGGTGATCTCGCCGGTCTCCGGGTGCCAG
>NZ_JBEYSL010000592.1:0-3700 GCF_040642735.1 Micromonospora sp. NPDC047753
GCCCGTACGGCCTCGGCCGGGCCCGCACCTACCCGTGGCCGGACAGCGCGGTCGAGGTCAGCCCGGCGTCCGGGGCGGCCGCCCGCGCTGGGCCGGGAGCAGGTCGAGGCGGCCCGACGGATGCACGCGGCGGGCACCCACTCGGTGGACGCCATCGCCGCCGAGCTGGGTGTCTCGCGGGCCACCGTCTACCGCCACCTGACCGTGCAATAACGAGACAGTTCCGAGACTGTTTCGAGACGGTTGTGATTCGGCGTTCAGGCCGCCAGCGTGGCGTAGCGACCGTTGCGGTCCAGCAGGCTGTCGTGAGTGCCGGCCTCGACGATCCGACCGTGGTCGAGCACCGCGATCTGGTCGGCGTCGCGCACGGTGGAGAGCCGGTGCGCGATGGTGATCGTGGTGCGCCCCTGGGCGAGCACGTCGAAGGCCCGCTGCACGGCGCGCTCGGTCTCGGTGTCCAACGCGCTGGTGGCCTCGTCGAGGACCAGGATGCGCGGGTCGCGCAGCAGCGTCCGGGCGATGGCCAGGCGCTGCTTCTCACCGCCGGAGAACCGGTGCCCACGTGAGCCGACCATGGTGTCGTACCCGTCGGGCAGCCCGGCGATCAGGTCGTGGATCTGGGCGGCGCGGGCGGCGTCCTCGATCTCGGTGTCGGTGGCCTCCGGGCGGGCGTAGCGCAGGTTCTCCCGGACTGTGGTGTGCAGCAGGTACGTCTCCTGGCTGACCACGCCGACGATCGCGGCCAGGTCGGCCAGGCGCAGGTCGCGCAGGTCGACGCCGTCGACGGTGATCCGGCCGGCGGTCGGGTCGTGCAGCCGGCTGACCAGCCCGGCGAGGGTGCTCTTGCCGGAGCCGGTCTCGCCGACCAGGGCGAGGCTGGTGCCGGCGGGCACGTCGAGGGTGATCCCGGCGAGGGCGGCGGTGTCGCTGCCCGGGTAGCCGAAGGTGACGTCCTCCAGGCGCAGGTGGCCGCGTACCCGGGCGGGGTCGAGGCGGACCGGCTCGATGGGGTCGGCCACGTCGACCGGTAGGTCCAGGTATTCGAAGATCCGGGCGAAGAGCGCCAGCGAGGCGGTGAGCGAGACACCCACGTTGAGCAGGCCCATCAACGGTCGGAACAGGCCGCCCTGCAGGGCCGTGAAGGCGACCAGGGTGCCGATGCTCAGCGTGCCGGCGGTGCCGGGCAGCCCGGCGGCGAGGTAGATGACCGCCGGTACGGCGGCGAAGATGATGCTCATCGAGGCCATCCGCCAGCGGCCGGCCAGCTCACTGCGCAGCTCCAGGTCGACCAGTCGGGCCGAGGAGGTGGTGAACCGGTCGATCAGCGCCGGGCCGGTGCCGAGGGTCTTGGCCAGCTGTACGCCACTGATCGAAAGCCCTTCCTCCACTGTGACGTTGAGGTCGGCGAGTTCGCGTTGCCGTTGTGCGGTGATCTCGCGGCGCATCCGGGCGACCCGACGGGTCAGCCAGATGGCCGGCGGCAGCACCACGAGCGAGACCAGGGAAAGCTGCCAGGAGAGCGCGACCATGGCGACCGTGGTGGCGACCACAGTGGTGAGGTTGGCGGCGACGGCGGTGGCGGTGGAGGTGACCACCGACTGCATGCCGCCGATGTCGTTGGTGATCCGGGACTGCACCTCGCCGGTGCGGGTGCGGGTGAAGAAGCCCAGTGACTGGCGCTGGAGGTGGCTGAAGACGTCGGTGCGCAGCCGGTGCATGACCCGCTGGCCGACCTGGGTGGAGATCCAGGTCTGCACGACGCCGAGGGCGGAGGTCACCGCCGCGACGGCGACCATGCCGACGACCAGCCAGACCAGCAGCGTCACGTCGCCCTGCGGCAGGGCCCGGTCGATCACGGCCCGCAGCAGGAATGGGGTGGCCATCGCGATGATCGAGGAGACCACGATGATCGCGATGACGGCGGCCAGCGCGGGTCGGTGGGGGGTGAACAGGCGGCCGATGCGGCGCAGCGACACCTGACGGGCCTGCGTCTTCTCTTCGGCGCTGGGGGTGCGGTGGCCGCGGTCGCGGCCCATCGGGGTGGGTTCCAAGGGGGCACTACCCTTCGTTGGCGATATTGCTGAGGTTACCTCATCATGAGGTAGCAACCACATCTCCTGCTACCGTATTCCGGTGACCGAGCACACCGTCGACAGCGCCGACGACGAGAGCCTGGCGGAGACGTTCTGGGCGGTGGCGTCCCGTCTGCGTCGGCAGACCCGGGACTCACTGGTGCCCTGGGACGTCACCCCCAGCCAGTCCCGGGCCCTCGGCGTGCTGGCCCGGCACGGCGAGGTACGCCCCGGCACCCTCGCCGAGCACCTGCGCATCGCGCCCCGCTCGGCGACCGAGGTCGTCGACGACCTCCAGACCCGAGGGCTTGTCGAACGCCGGCCCGACCCGGCCGACCGCCGGGCGACCCTGGTCGCGCTCACCGAGGAGGGCGACCGGGTCAGCACCGCCATCCGGGCCGCGCGCCGGGCCGAGGCGGACCGCTTCTTCGGCCACCTCGACGACACCGACCGCGCCGAACTGGCCCGCATCCTGCGCACCCTGCGTACCTGAGATCGGCGGGGTTTGCCCGCCCCACACCCGGGTAGCCAGCGGCCCCGTTCGCACGGCGGGGCCCCCGCCACCACCAGTCGGGGAGACGCCACAGGAGGACGCGCATGTCTGCCCTGAACCACCACCACCCCGGCTGATGTGCGGGATCAGCGGGGAGGCGCGATTCGACGGTCGCTCGCCCGACGCGGCGGCGGTCACCCGGATGACCGAGGCGATGCGCTCACGAGGGCCGGACAACGAGGGCCTGTTCGCCGAGGGCTGGGTGACCCTCGGGCACCGTCGACTGACCATCATCGACCTGTCCGACGCGGGCGGGCAGCCGATGGTCCGCGACGATCTGGGCCTGGCGCTGGTCTTCAACGGCTGCGTCTACAACTACCCGGAGCTGCGCGAGGAGTTGCGCCGGGCCGGGTACGCCTTCCACTCCACCAGCGACACCGAGGTGATCCTGGTGGCGTACGCCCACTGGGGTGAGCGTTTCGTCGACCACCTGGTCGGCATGTTCGCGATCGGGCTGGTCGACCGGGTCCGGCGGCGGCTGATCCTGGCCCGCGACCGGCTCGGCATCAAACCGCTCTACCTCGCCGAGACACCGGGCCGGCTGCGGTTCGCCTCCACCCTGCCCGCGCTGCTCGCCGCCGGAGACGTCGACACCGGCATCGACCCGGTGGCGCTGCACCACTACCTGTCCTGGCACTCCATCGTGCCCGCGCCGCGGACCGTGCTGCGCGGCGTGCGCAAGCTCCCGCCGGCCACCCTGCGGGTGATCGAGGCCGACGGGACCAGCCGCGAGGAGCTCTACTGGCGACCCGACTACCTACGGGAGCCCGCCGACGCGGGGATGGACGCTGCCGACTGGCGGGCCGCGATCGGCGACGCGCTGCGCGCGGCGGTACGCCGACGGCTGGTCGCCGACGTGCCGGTGGGGGTGCTTCTCTCCGGCGGACTGGACTCCAGCCTCATCGTGGCGCTGCTCGCCGAGGCCGGCCAGCAACACCTGCGGACGTTCAGCATCGGCTTCGACAGCCGCGACGGCGAGTCCGGCGACGAGTTCCACTACTCCGACCTGGTGGCCCGCGCGTACGACACCGACCACCATCGGATCCGGCTGGCCGACGACGACCTGGCGCCCGCC
>NZ_JBEYSL010000593.1:0-3689 GCF_040642735.1 Micromonospora sp. NPDC047753
GGCCCGCCCCCGTCCTGTTTCCACCTCCCGCCGCGTTTTTCGGTAATGACGTGTTGTGAACCAGCCGACACGTAACGTGAGGTGAAGCCGGTAATCGGCTGACGCCAGACGTGCGCCGGGCCGCCACTGCGGCGGCGCCGCTCGGCCAACTGCCGGGGCGGGACAGCTCGGCAACGTCGCGGCCTACTCAGCCGCAGGAGGTGTGGACGATGCCCATGCTGTCGGTCTTCGATCCTCGGCACACTGTCGCTCCCCCGGGATACAGCCGCTGGCTCATCCCGACCGCGGCACTGGCCGTGCACGTGTGCATCGGCCAGGTCTACGCGACAAGTGTCTACAAGAACTCCCTCATCGCGCACTTTGACACCAGCCAGACGGCGATCGGGGCGATCTTCAGCATCGCCATCGTCATGCTGGGTTCGTCCGCGGCGGTCGGTGGACGTTGGGTGGAGCGGAACGGACCGCGCCGGGCGATGTTCGTCTCGGCGTGCTTCTGGGCCGTCGGGTTCCTGGTCGGCGCGCTCGGCATCGCGACCCAGCAGCTGTGGCTGCTTTACCTCGGGTATGGCGTCATCGGCGGCATCGGGCTCGGCATCGGTTACATCTCGCCCGTCTCCACGCTGATCAAGTGGTTCCCGGACCGCCCCGGCCTCGCCACCGGGCTGGCCATCATGGGGTTCGGCGGCGGCGCCCTGGTCGCCGGCCCGCTCGCGCGCCAACTGCTCTCCCTCTACGACTCCGGCTACAACCCCGACAACCCGGCCGCCGTGGCGTCGGGCCACGCCCTCGTGGCACTGTTCGTCACGTTCGGCATCGGCTATTTCGTGATCATGATGTTCGGCCCGTTCAACGTCCGGGTTCCGGCACCGGACTGGCGACCCGCCGGGTTCGACCCAGCGAGCGTCGCCGCCCGGCCCCTGGTGACCACGGCGAGCGTGTCCGTGTCGAACGCCGTGCGTACCCGGTCGTTCTGGTTGCTGTGGATCGTGCTGTTCTGCAACGTCACAGCGGGCATCGGCATCCTGGAGCAGGCAAGCCCGATGATCCAGGACTTCTTCCGGGACAACGGGACCGCCACCACTGTCTCGGTGACGGCTGCGGCCGGTTTCGTGGGAGTGCTGTCGCTGTTCAACATGGCTGGGCGGTTCGTCTGGTCGACGACGTCCGACCTCATCGGCCGCAAGCCCATCTACATGGTCTACCTCGGCGTCGGCATGGTGCTGTACCTGCTGCTCGCCGTCGCTGGCCACTCCGCTACCGCGGTCTTCGTCCTGATCGCCGCCGCGATCATTTCCTTCTACGGCGGTGGCTTCGCCACCATGCCCGCCTACCTGCGTGACCTGTTCGGCACCTTCCAGGTCGGGGCCATCCACGGCCGGATCCTGACCGCCTGGTCGGCCGCGGGTGTCGCCGGCCCGCTGATCGTCAACGGGATCCTCGACACGCAGGGCAAGCCCGGCACCCTCACCGCGGCGGCGTACCGGCCCGCGCTGTTCACCATGGTCGGCATCCTCGCCATCGGGTTCATCGCGAACCTGCTGGTGCGTTCCGTGCCCGAACGGTTCCACGAACCGAACCGAGGGCCGACCTCGCCCGTGGCGAAGGCGACTGTCACCGAGCCGGTCGCTCTCGGGCCGGACAGCCAGCCGCCCGCGCCGCCGCACGTCGGCAGCCAGACCGGGCGACTCTGGTTGTCGTGGCTGCTGGTCGCGGTGCTGCTCGGGTACGGCATCGTCCAGACCGCCATCACCGCCGCGAAGCTGTTCACCGGCTGAGGCGCGGCGGGCCGTCGCGGCCAGACCTCCTGCCTACAACGGAAGGCGCCCTTTCACAGGGGCGCCTTCCGTTTCACCGATCCGCTCATGGCTGGGTGGTCGACCTGAGCCGCTCCCGTTGTGGCACGACCGTGTACTTCGGATCGCGTGCCGACACCCGTCCCGCCTCGAAGACGCCGAACCGGGTGGCGACCGACGATGCCACGAGGGCGGCGCCGGAGATCGCCGACAGGACCCGGCTGCGTCGGCTGAGCAGGGCGGTGACGGTGCCCACGGCGAGCAGGGCACGTCCAGCCTTCACCAGCCGGCCGCTGCGGCCATGCTTGTAGGGCTCGCTGGTGAGGCCCTGCCGCTCCAACTGGTGCCCTCCGCCGAACTCGACGACCGCGGCGGCCAGGGCGAGTCGTCGCAGTGGGGCGGTCTCCGCGGCCGGTGCCGCGATCAGTCCCACCCCGGACGCGGCGGCGAGCGCGCTGCCAGCGAAGACGAACGGCAGCGACGGGTAGGCGTCGTGCCAGGACGGCACGGCCGTGTCGGCGAGCAGCACCCCGGTGTACGTCGCCAGCGCCGGCGCGGTGGCCGCGGCGGCCAGGCCGGCGACGTTGCCGATGGGCGGTGCGATCCGACGGGCCAGGCCGAGCACACCGTGCTGCGGGAGCAGCGGCGCGAGCTCGGCGACGGCGGCCACGCCGGCCAGTGGCCCGAACGCGGCGAGGATCCAGGTGCCGACCGACATCGGCGAGGTCACCTTGGCGACCCGGAGCATGTGATGGAACCGAGACGGCCGGCCGAGGTCGTGAACCAGCAGGTACGTGCTGGCCGCGACACCGCCGAGGGCCGTCCAGCGGCCCACGGTGCGCAGCCCGGGTCGTCCGGTCAGTTGAGCGCCCGCGCCGATCAGCGCACTTCCCGCGGCGAGGCCTCCGGTGAACAGGTAGCCGGCGATGTCGTACTTCCACACCGGCGGCTTCAGAACCGGCCGGCCGTAGTAGGAGGCGAAGTCGGCCGGCGGCACCGTGAGCTGCTCACCGCCGCGGGTCATGACCGCCTGCCCAGGAATGCGACAACAGTGGCGGCGGTCATCGCGAGGGCGGCCAGGCCGGCGCGCTTCCACATGGCCGGCAGGTCGCGGGTGGTCACGATCGGGTCCGGTGGCAGCCCGTACACCTCCGGCTCGTCCAGGAGCAGGAAGAACGCACCGTCACCACCGACGCCGTCGTTCGGGTCGTGCCCGTACAACCGCGCCTCCGGCACCCCCTGCTCGTGCAGCTTCGCCACCCGCGCGGCGGCCCGCTCCCGCAACTCGTCCAGAGCGCCGTACTGGATCGACTCCGTCGGACACGCCTGCGCACACGCGGGGGTCATGCCCGCGCCCAACCGGTCGTAGCACAGCGTGCACTTCCACGCCCGGCCATCGTCCTTGCGTTGATCGATGACGCCGTACGGGCAGGCGGAGATGCAGTACCCGCAGCCGTTGCAGATGTCCTCCTGCACCACCACCGTCCCGAACTCCGTCCGGAACAACGAACCCGTCGGGCAGACGTCCAGGCAGGCCGCGTGGGTGCAGTGCTTGCACACGTCCGACATCATCAACCAGCGAAAATCCGTCCGCCCCTCCGCGCCGGAACCCCTCCCCGGCGGCTGCGCACCCGGCATCCCCAGGAACTCCGGTCCGCCCGACATGCGGACCGCCGCGGCGGGCGAGCCGGTGGGCAGGCCGGGGTCCGTTCCGGTGTCGGTGCTGGTACGCGCGCCGGCCGCCGCCGTCACCGGGCTGATCGCCGGCCCGTCCGGGTCCCCCGCGAACGCCGGAGTCGCCCAGCCGGCCGAACGGGGCTGCTCCACGAACGCGACGTGCCGCCACGAGTTCGCTGTCAACGCGCCGGTGTTGTCGTACGACATGCCCAGCAGGTC
>NZ_JBEYSL010000594.1:0-3687 GCF_040642735.1 Micromonospora sp. NPDC047753
TGATGCCCACGCCCGTGACCACGAGACGGCCACCCGGCGAACCCGCCGCGAACGCCACCCGGTAGCGCACCGTGATGCCCTTGCCCTTGCACAGCCGCCCGGGCGGGACCGACCGGAGTGCGTCGTCGAACGTGCGGACGTGCTGGAACGGCACGTCGTTGACGTCCAGTCGAACCGCCAGGTCGTATGCCCGGTCGCCGGTGATCAACACCTGCCGGCCCCGGAGCGGGGCGAAGTCGACGTCGTAGAGCCAGGAGGTGTCCAGACCGTCGGGATCGCGCGCGTTGATGGAGAGCAGGGTCGGCGCGTTGTCGGCCATGTCGAACGCCTCCAGCCAACTGGCCGGGTTCTTGGCCAGCAGCAGCCGGATGTTGCGCCCGTCCTTGTCGACCTGCGCGTAACGGCCGGCCACCGAGGTGACGATGCCGAGGCGGGACACCGCGTCGACCGGGCGGACGCCGAACTCGGCGGCCACCGCCAGCGCTGTCGCCGCGTTGCCGAGGTTGACCTTGCCGGGCAGTTGGAGGGAGACCTTGTGCCAGGCGCCGGTGGGATCGAGCACGCCCTCGTCCTCGACGACCCAGTGCGGCTCCGGTCGGCGTAGCGGGCAGCCGGTGCACCACCACTGCTCGCCGGAGCGCTGGATGGTGGAGCCGCACTCCGGGCAGACCCAGGAGTCGTCGTGCCACCGTTGGCCGGCACTGAACCACGTCACGTGCGGCGGGTTGATGCCCCGGGCGGGGTCACCGGGTGGGGTGGCGGCCCACACGACCAGCGGGTCGTCGGCGTTGGCAACCACCCGTACGTTGGTGTGCCGGACCAGCGCCGCACGCCAGAGCTGCGCCATCATGGCGACCTCCTTGGCGCGGTCGAGCTGGTCGCGGGAGAGGTTCAGCAGCGCGACCACGTGCGGCTCGGTCGCCTCCAGCACCTGCGCGAGGTAGTGCTCGTCGACCTCCAGCACCGCGTACGGGGTGCTGCCGGCCTTGGCCAGCGCCGAGGTGTGCCCGCTGGGCATGTTGGCGCCGAACGAGTTGGTGGCGACCCGGCCGAGCACGCCGACCGCGGCGGAGGTCAACCGGGTGGTGGTGGTCTTGCCGTTGGTGCCGGAGACGAGCGCGATCGCGCGCCCGGCCGACAGGTGGGCGAGCAGGTCCGGGTCGATCTTGAGGCCGATCCACCCGCCGATCACTGAACCGTCGCCACGGCCGGCCGCCCGGGAGAGCGCCGCGGCGGTCCGTGACACGGAGCTGGCCACCTTGGCCCGTAGGGGCATTTTCGCGTCCGTCACGCGAGCGAGGTTACCGGACCGCCGGCCTCGCCAGATCGCCGCCGACGGTGAACCGTTCGGCCGTGGTGACCGCGCGGGCGGCCGGGTCGGCGTCCCCCGGACGGAGTCGATCAATGTCGGAAAGCGGACCACGCCGAGGGGTGGCTGAAGCCCTCCACTCCGCTCCACCCCCTGTGACGTGCGGTTTTGCCCTCGGGCCAGGCGCGCCACGCGGGCGAATTTGGTTGCGGGTGGAGGGAAGTGGAGTAGAGTGGGGACCAATGGTGAGGCCGGGAGGGCTCACCGGCCCGGGGGGTCAGCGGCGCCGCGAACGCCGCTCAAGGGCGAGGGGGTTGGGCCGATGTTTCTCGGCACCCACACTCCGCGCCTGGACGAAAAGGGCCGGTTGATCCTTCCGGCCAAGTTTCGGGATGAGCTGGCGGGGGGTGTCGTGGTCACCAAAGGGCAGGAGCGCTGCCTCTACGTCTTCCCGACCCCTGAGTTCCAGCGGATCGCGGAGCAGTTGCGCGCACAGCCGATGACCCACAAGGCGGCCCGGGCCTACAGCCGGGTCTTCTTCGCCAGCGCGCACGACGAGGTTCCGGACAAGCAGGGCCGGGTGACCATTCCGGCTCACCTGCGGGCCTATGCCGCCCTGGACCGCGAGCTGGTGGTGATCGGCGCGAGCACGCGGGTGGAGATCTGGGACAAGGTCGCCTGGGAGACCTACCTCGCCGAGAGCGAAGACGACTTCGCCGACATCGAGGAGGGGGTGCTGCCCGGCGGTCTGTAGGGCGGTAACGGCGCCCGACGTACTGCGAGATCTCCAGCCGCTTTCGAGTTCCTGGCATCACTTCCCCGGTGCCAGGCGCACGATCCAGACATTGGGCGACGGTCCGGTGTCAGGCGGGAGCGGATGGGGATCTGGCGGTACGACGGCAGCGCCGTCCGACGACAGGCGCACGAGAAGAACGGACGTTTCAACCAGTGGGGGTCATCATGGGGGAGTTGCGCGGCACGCACGTGCCGGTGCTGCTCGAGCGGTGTCTCGAGCTGCTGGCCCCCGCGCTGGGTCGAGGCGGCCGGACGGTCCACGTCGACGCGACGCTCGGTCTGGCCGGGCATGCGGAGGCGGTGCTCGAGGCGCATCCGGAGACGGTCCTGATCGGGCTCGACCGGGACACCGAGGCGCTCGCTCACGCGCGGGTCCGGCTGGCCCGGTTCGCCGACCGGGTGCACCTGGAGCACGCCGTCTACGACGAGTTGCCGGACGTACTGGACCGGCTGGGCTATCCGGCCATCGACGGGATCCTGTTCGACCTGGGTGTCTCGTCGTTGCAGTTGGACGCGCCCGACCGAGGGTTCGCCTACGCCCAGGACGCGCCGTTGGACATGCGGATGGACCAGACCCGGGGGGTGACCGCCGAAGAGGTGGTCAACACGTACGCGCATCCGGACCTGGCCCGGGTGCTGCGGGTCTACGGCGAGGAGAAGTTCGCCGGCCGGATCGCCTCGGCGATCATCCGGCAGCGGGAGCGGGAGCGGATCACCTCGTCCGCGCTGCTGGCGGAGCTGGTTCGGGATTCCATTCCGGCGCCAGCCCGACGAACGGGTGGGCACCCGGCAAAGAGAACGTTTCAGGCTTTACGGATCGAGGTAAACAGAGAGCTGGCAGCGCTGGAGACAGCGTTGCCATCTGCACTCGACGCACTGACCGTGGGCGGTCGCATGGTGGTCCTGTCCTACCACTCGCTGGAGGACAGGCTCACCAAGGCGGCCCTCACGGACCGGGTCCGCAGTAAGGGCCCGATTGACCTCCCGGTCGAGCTCCCCGGGTCCGGTCCGACGTTCCGGCTGCTCAGCCGGGGCGCCGAACTGCCGGGGGAGGCGGAGGTCGCCGCGAACCCGCGCGCCGCCTCGGTGCGGCTGCGGGCCGCGGAGCGACTCGACCCGAACACGACAGAGCAGGGGCGGACCGACCGCGAACGGTCTCGCCGACGGGTGAAGGGAATGCACCAACCGGGCACGGGGTCCGCCTGATCCGTGGGGGGTCAGGGGCACCGGGACGGCTAGAGGGACGGACGTTGAGGGGGAGGGACATGAGCATTGACAAGCGCGACCGCCGGGACGTCACCGGCGGCGGGCAGCGCGCACCGCGGTCGGGGGGCCGGACCGCGGCGGAGCGGGCTCCGCGCCTCGGTAACGGTACGTCACGCATCGATCGAACGAATCGGCAGGGGGAGACTCGCGCCCGGGGGGCGCGCGAGTTCCCGACTCAGGGCACCGCCGCGCTGCGACCGGTCGAGAAGGCCGCCAGCGCCACCAGTGCCCGGCCGCCGCGGCACGTTCTTCGACCTGGGCACTCGCGGTCGACGCGCTGGCCCGTCCCGATGCCGCCACCCTCGGGGTGATCGGCA
>NZ_JBEYSL010000595.1:0-3672 GCF_040642735.1 Micromonospora sp. NPDC047753
CATCGAGTTGGCCAGCGAGCAGTCGCAGACCGCCCAGCTCGACCTGACGTACTCGGATTTCGGGCTGTCGGTGTCGGCGGACCCGCCGGCGGCCGGCCATCACTCCCGGGGAAGGCGCCGAACCCGACCGCCGCGCGCTGCTGCTGGTCAGCCGGGACGATGGACGAAACTTCACTGTCGCCCGGGAGTACGGCCGGGTCGTCGGTTCGGTCAGTGTCGCGCCCGGCTACGCCTGGCTCTTCTGGCGTGACGACGGGTCGACGGGCGAGCCGGACCACGTCCTCGTCACCACCGACGCGACCACCTGGACCCGCTTCTCGCTCGCACCCTGAACAAGGGCGCCACCGGCGTTAGGAGTGCGCGGCAGCGGGTAGCCGGCATTCGCTCTGACCAGCGTCCGGGGAGGTGGGATGTCGGAGACCAGCGCCTTCTTCGAGCGGTTGACGGTCGCTGGCCAGGATCCACGGTTCAGCAAGGTCTCTGGCAGCGTGCGATTCGACATCGGCGACGACGGCAACCTGGAGCAGTGGATGCTGAACATCGATCATGGCCGGATGCGGGTGACCCGAAGCGGTGCCCCCGCCACCACTGTGATCCGGGTGTCGGCGCAGCTCGCGGACGCGATGGCGCGGGGCGAGGTGAACGGGCTGGCGGCGCTCACCCGGGGCGAGATCATGGTCGACGGCGATCTCGCCCTGGCGTTGCGCCTCGGGCGACTGTTTCCGCGAGAGCCCGGGCGGCTTCAGCGCGAGGATCCCGACAGTGGGACGTGACCGATGAGGGACATCGCGGGCACCGTGGCGTGCATCGACGGCAACACCTTCATGGTGTCCGACGCCAGCGGCGACGTGCAGTCGTCCCCGAGCACCCCGGTCGGCCTCTTCGCCGCTGACACACGCTTCCTGTCCCGCTGGAGGCTCACCGTCAACGGCGAGTGCATGACAGCGCTGTCGGTCGACGACAGCCAGTACTTCGAGGTCACGTTCTTCGCGGTGCCGGGCGCGGCGGTGGACTACGTGGAGGCCGACGTGTCGGCCATTCGTCGCAGGCGCATCGGCCCGGACCTCACCGAGTCGCTGACGATCTTCAATTACGGCGAGCGGGACATGACGCTCGACGTGCGTCTGGAGGTGGCCGCCGACTTCGCCGACATCTTCGAGATCAAGTTCGACACCGGCGCCAAGAGCGGCGCGTACTACACGCACGTCGGCCCGAACGAGTTGCGCCTGGGCTACCGGCGCGGCACCTACCGCCGTGAGGTCGTCGTGTCGGCGAGTGAGCCCGCGGAGTTCGACCCGGGCGGCCTCCGGTTCACGGTCCGGCTGCGCCCCGAGCAGCAGTGGTCGACCCGGTTGCAGGCTGTCATGCTGGCGTTGCGTCCGGACGGCGTCGACCTGCGCTCCGCCCTGCGCGCCCAACGGCCGGACGAATCCACCCTGCCTGCCAGCGTGCGAGCCTGGGTCGCGGCGGCCCCGACCCTGGACACCGAGAGCGTCGGCCTCCAGCAGGTCTACCACCGCAGCCTGCTGGACCTGGCGGCGGTGCGCTTCGCCCCGCTCTCGCTCAGCGGCGCGAGCGTACCCGCGGCCGGGTTGCCCTGGTTCATGACCCTGTTCGGCCGCGACAGCCTGTTGACCTGCCTGCAGACCCTGCCCGTCACCCCGTCGCTGACCCCACCGACGCTGCGCATCCTCGCGTCGTTGCAGGGCGTCCGGACCGACGATGTCTTGGAGGAGGACCCGGGCCGGATCCTGCACGAGCTGCGCTACGGGGAGTCGGCCGCGTTCGAGGAACAGCCGCACTCGCCCTACTACGGCACGGTGGACGCCACGCCGCTGTTCGTGGTGCTGCTCGACGAGTACGAGCGGTGGAGCGGCGACACCGCGCTGGTGATGGAGCTGGAGCAGGAAGCCCGCGCGGCCCTGGCCTGGATCGATTTGTACGCGGACCTCACCTCCACCGGCTACGTCTGGTACCAGCGACGCAACCGCGTCACCGGCCTGGACAACCAGTGCTGGAAGGACTCCTGGGACAGCATCTCCTATGCCGACGGCCGACTGCCGGGCTTCCCGAGGGCCACCTGCGAGACCCAGGGGTACGCCTACGACGCGAAGATCCGGGGGGCACGACTGGCCCGCGCCTTCTGGGGTGACACTGCCTACGCCGAGCGGCTGGAAAGCGAGGCGGCGGCCCTGTACGACCGATTCAACCGGGACTTCTGGCTTGAGGACCGCGGCTTCTACGCCCTCGCGCTCGACCACGACGGCACCCCCGTGGACGGGCTGTCGTCCAACATCGGGCACCTGTTGTGGAGCGGCATCGTGCCACCGGAGCGGGCTGCCCGGGTGGTCGAGCACCTGATGGGTCCGGCGCTCTTCTCCGGTTGGGGTGTGCGGACGTTCGCCGAGGGGCAACGCCGCTACAACCCGCTCGGCTACCACAACGGCACGGTCTGGCCGTTCGACAACTCGTTCATCGCCTGGGGTCTGCGCCGTTACGGGTTCGGCAACGAGGCGGCCCGCATCGCCGAGGGCATCCTCTCCGCCGCCACCTACTTCGAGGGTCGTCTGCCCGAGGCGTTCGGCGGGTTCGACCGGGACACCACCCGGTTCCCGATCCGTTATCCGACCGCGGGCAGCCCGCAGGCGTGGTCCAGTGCGGCCTGCATGCTGCTGATCCGCACCATGCTCGGGATCAACCCGCACGACGACCACCTGGCCGTGGATCCGGCGCTGCCGTCCGCGTTCGGGCGGATCGCGCTGCTGGACATCCCCGGCCGTTGGGGCAAGCGCGACGCGTTCGCCCGCCAACGCCCGGACAGCGGCAGCGACACGGTCAGCTGACGTACTCGAGGCTGAAGCCCATCGGGACCCCCGCCCGCCGGCGGAGCAGGTGCTTGGCATCCTGCCCGACGCCGAGAAGCGACGGCGTCCGCGCGCACCCCGGTCAGGATTCAGCCGTCGGCGGTCCTGGTGGCCCGGAAGGTGCGCCGGTACGCGTCCGGCGGCACACCGACGGTGCGGTGGAAGTGTCGACGCAGTGTCGCGGCGGTGCCCATGCCGGCCGCCTCGGCGACGGCGTCGATGCTGTCGTCGGTGTTCTCCAGCAGCTCCTGGGCACGGCGGATCCGCTGCGTCGACAGCCACAGCAGTGGGGTGGTGCCGGTGGCCGACCGGAAGTGGCGGGCCAGGTTGCGTGAGCTCATGTTCGCCTGCCGGGCCAGGTCCTCGACGGTCAGCGGCCGGTCCAGGCGGGCCAGGGCCCAGGGCAACAGGGTGGCCAATGGGTGGTCGTCACGGGCGGGCACCGGGGTGGTGAGGTACTGGGCCTGACCACCGGCGCGGTGCGGTGGCACGACCAGGCGGCGGGCGACGGCATTGGCGACGATCGAGCCGTGGTCGCGGCGGATCAGGTGCAGGCACAGGTCGATCGCGGCGGCCTTCCCGGCGGAGGCGAGCACGGTGCCGTTGTCGACGTAGAGCACGTCCGCATCGACGCGGACCCGGGGATAGCGGGCGGCCAGCGCCTGGGTGTGAGCCCAGTGGGTGGTGGCCTGCTGCCCGTCGAGCACTCCGGCGGCGGCCAGCACGAACGCGCCGGTGCACAGCGAGACCATCCGGGCGCCCGCCAGGTGGGCCGCGCGGACCGCGTCGAGCAGGTCGGGGGGTATGT
>NZ_JBEYSL010000596.1:0-3671 GCF_040642735.1 Micromonospora sp. NPDC047753
GCGCGGCCTGAGGGTGCGGACTGCGGACTGCGGACTGCGGACTGCGGACTGCGGACTGCGGACTGCGGGTGGATATGGGACGGCGGGCGTCCCGAGGGACGCCCGCCGTTGTTTGTTCTCGTCAGTTCTGTGCGGCCGCGTCGCTGGGGGTGAGGCGGTCCGGGGTGGCGTCCAGGCCGGAGATCCAACCGGTGACGTTGCGGGCCACGTCCTGAGCGGTCAGGCCCAGGTCGGCGAGGATCTGCGCGCGGGTGCCGTGTGGGTGCCAGTCGGCGGGCACACCCAGGTCCTTGAGCGGCACCCGGACGTCGGCGTCGCGCATCGCCTGGGCGAGCGCGTCGCCCACCCCGCCGACCCGGACGCCGTCCTCGACGCTGACCACGAGCCGGTGGCGGGCGGCCAGGTCGACCAGTTCCGCCGGGACCGGGCGCACCCAGCGGGGGTCGACGACGGTGACGCCGTAGCCCTGCTCGGCGACCCGGGCGGCCACCTCCATGCCCAACTGGCCGAAGGAGCCGACGGCGACGAGCAGCACGTCGGTACGGGCCGACTCGGCCAGCACGTCGACAGTGCCGACCCGGCGCAGCGCCGGCAGATCTGCGGCGACCGCACCGGTCGGGAACCGCACCACTGTCGGGCCGTTGTCGACGGCCAGCGCCTCGCGCAGTTCCTCGCGCAGGGTGGCGGCGTCGCGGGGAGCGGCGATGCGCAGCCCCGGCACCACTCCGAAGACCGACATGTCCCAGATGCCGTAGTGGCTGGGCCCGTCCGGGCCGGTGATTCCCGCCCGGTCCAGCACGAAGGTCACCGGCAGCTTGTGCATCGCCACGTCCAGCAGGACCTGGTCGAAGGCGCGGTTGAGGAAGGTGGCGTAGACCGCGACCACCGGGTGCAGGCCACCGAGCGCCAACCCGGCCGCCGAGGTGGCCGCGTGCTGCTCGGCGATGCCCACGTCGTACACCCGTTCGGGGTACTTGCGGGCCAGCTTGGCGATGCCGGTCGGCTCGGCCATGGCGGCGGTGATGCCCACCACGTCCGGGCGCTCGTCAGCGATGGCCAGCAGCTCGTCGGCGAAGACGTGCGTCCACTTCACCGACGGGGCGGCCAGCAGGGCACCGGTCTCCACGTCGAAGGCGCTGCCGGGGCCGTGCAGGCAGTCCGCCTCGTCCTCCTCGGCGGGACGGTAGCCGTAGCCCTTGCGGGTGACGGCGTGCACGATGACCGGGCCGCCGAAGTTCTTGGCCGCGCGCAGCGCCGCCTCGACCGCCGTCACGTCGTGCCCGTCCACCGGGCCCACGTACTTGATGCCCAGGTCCTCGAACATGGCCTGCGGGGCGACCGCGTCCTTGATGCCCTTCTTGACCGCGTGCAGCACCTCGTACATCGGCTTGCCGACGAGCGGCGTGGAGCCGAGGGCGTCCTTGACGGTGTCGAGGACCTTCTCGTAGCCGGGGTTGAGCCGCAGCGAGGAGAGGTGGTCGGCCAGCCCGCCGATGGTCGGCGAGTAGGACCGGCCGTTGTCGTTGACCACGATCACGAGGGAGTTGCCGGCGGTGGCGATGTTGTTCAGCGCCTCCCAGCACATGCCGCCGGTCAGCGCGCCGTCGCCGACCACGGCCACGACGCTGCGCGCCTCGCCCCGGAGGGCGTACGCCTTGGCGAGGCCGTCGGCGTAGGACAGCGCGGTGGAAGCGTGCGAGTTCTCGATGAGGTCGTGCTCGCTCTCCGCCTGGCTGGGGTAGCCGGAGAGGCCACCGCGCTGGCGGAGCTTGTCGAAGCCGGCCTGACGCCCGGTAAGGATCTTGTGTACGTACGCCTGGTGGCCGGTGTCGAACAGGAGCCGGTCCCGGGGGGAGTCGAAGACGCGATGCATGGCGAGCGTCAGCTCGACCACACCGAGGTTGGGCCCGACGTGCCCGCCGGTGCGGGAGACCTTGGTGATCAGGAAGTCCCGGATCTCGGCGGCGAGGACGTCCAGTTCCTCGCCGGACATCCGCTTGACGTCCTGCGGACCGCGAACCGTCCCCAGCAGCCGGCCGTGGTTGGCCGTGTCCTCTTCAACACTCATGACCGGAGAGTCTATCGGCCCCCCGGTACTCCGCAGCCCGGCCCGAGCCTGAGGCACCCCGGCCGGGCCAGGAGTGGGCAGCTGAGTACCCGGTCAGGTGCCACCCGGCGGGTTCTACCCAGCGTCCGGGGGAAGCAGCAGCCCGACCTGCTCGACGTGCTGCGTCATCGGGAAGAGGTCGAAGCCCCGGAGCGCCGCCAGTCGCCAACCGAGGTCGGCGAAGGTACGCACGTCCCGGGCGAAGGCGGCCGGGTCACAGGCCACGTACGCGACCGCCCGCGGGCCCGCGGCGACCAACGCGCGGACCACCTGGGCGCCGGCACCGGAGCGCGGCGGGTCGAGCACCACCACGTCGACCGGGCCCGTGATCCGTCGGCGGGCCAGCGCGGTCTCCACCCGTGCCGACACCACCTCGACGCTGGGCTGGTCGGCGAGGTTCTCCCGGGCGGCGGCGACACCCTGCGCCGCCGCTTCGACAACTGTCACCCGGCCGGTCGCGCCGACCCGTGCGGCCAGCCCGGCGGCGAACAGCCCAGCGCCGCCGTAGAGGTCCCAGGCGACCTCGCCCGGCTGCGGGTCCAGCAACTCCAGCACGGCTGCGGAGAGGGCGTCCGCGGCGGCCGGGTGCACCTGCCAGAACGCGGAAGCGGGCAGCGTCCAGTCCCGTCCGGCGGCTACCTCGTGGACCTCGGTCGGGCCACTGACCGGGGTGGGCGCCCCGTCGCGGATCTCCGTGACGGTCACGTCCCCGCCGGTGCTGGCGACGGTCTCCACCGCCTCGGCGGCCGGCCAGCGCGCACCGGTGGGGGTGAGTACCGGAAGCTGCTGGATGGCCGGGTGGGCGATCCGGCAGCGGTCGATCGGCACCACCTCGTGCGAGCGGTGCTTGAGCAGGCCGGCACGGTCGGCGGCGTCGACCGCGTAACGGACCCGGGAGCGCCAGCCGAGCAGCCCACCGGGCAATGCCTCGACGCGCACGCCGAGCCGGTCCAGCTCGACGTCGGTCAGTCCACCGAGGCGGACGAGCTGCTCGCGGACCACTGCGGTCTTCCAGGCCAGCTGGGCGGCCGGTGCGACGTGCTGGAGGTCGCAGCCCCCGCAGGCACCCGGCCTCGCGTACGGGCAGGGCGGCTCGACCCGGTCCGGTGAGGGCTCGAGCACTGTCACCGCGTCGGCCCGGACGAACCCCCGGTGCACCTCGGTGACCTCGGCGACGACCCGCTCACCCGGCAGCGCGTGCCGGACGAAGACCACCTGCCCGTCCACCCGGGCGACACAGTGCCCGCCGGGCGCGACCGCGTCGACTGTCAGCTCGACCCGGTCCGTCTCGGCCAGGCCCCGCTCGAACGCTGGTGCGGCCGACGCCGACGGCGTCCCGGGTGTCGCGGTCCGCTGACCGCCTGGCTCAGTCACGAGTGTTCCCCATCGTTGCGCTGTTGTCGGGTCCGCCCTCGCCGGGCGGCGCGGCGGCCACCGGCGGTGCGGCGACCGGCGGTGGCACGGCGCTCCGTGGCCGACGGGCAACCGGCGGGCCAGGCTGAGCCGCGGTTGCACGCTCGGGATGATCTCGCCCAGCGGGTGCGAGGCCAGCGCCGACGCCTCG
>NZ_JBEYSL010000597.1:0-3664 GCF_040642735.1 Micromonospora sp. NPDC047753
CTCGGAGTCGAACGGGTCCAGGCTGTCCTGGTAGAAGGTGGACAGGGCGCTCACCGCGGACGAGAGCACCGCCATCGGGTGGGCGTCCCGGGGGATAACGCAGGGTCTGAGCCACCTGCTACGCGACGAGGATCCGGAACTGGCCCGATGGATCGAGGAACTGGTCGCGACACTGAAGAGTCCCCGGCAGACGACGCTGACCGGCTGGAACAGCTTCCTCGACCCCGGCGCCGACTCCAGCTGACCCGCTCCGAGTTCACCCGCCTGGCCGACGGTGGGGCTGGCCCGGCTGCCGTCCGCGCTCTGCGGCGCGCGCAACGCAACCGAACGATGCTCGTCCTCAAGAGCCTCGCCGACACCGACGACGCCTTGGCGGCGTCGGCGCACCTGCTCGGCCACGCCCACCGCCTCGACCCCGCCGCCGCGAACGTGCTGCTCGACCACCCGTGGCTGGCCGTCTGGGCGATCGATCGGGTCCGGCACGGTGCCACCGGCCGACCCGACTACCTTCCGTTCGCGGCGCTCGCGGCGGCCGCCCTCGGCGGGCGGTCGGACGTGGCGGTGCAGGTCACGCCGCGTGCGGGTCTGGTGCCGGTGCCGGGCCTCGGGGTGCTGCGTCGACACGGTGGCAGCACGACGGTGACGCCGGCCGACCTGACCGGGCGCCGGTGGACGCCCACCCGCTGGTGGCGCTTCACCGACCAGTCGGTCACCCTCGACCTCCGCGTCGACGACCTGGACCCCTACCGCGACTGCTTCGGGCTGCCGGTCGCCGCCCGGCTCTCCGCGCCGCAGGCCGCGGAGCTGGAACGGTCCGTCGGGCACGCCTGGCACCTGCTCGTCGGGTACGCCCCGACGCACGCCGCCGAGGTGGCCGCCGGGATCAGCACCTTCGTACCGTTGGCCGACGGCACCGAACGTGGGCACAGTGTCACGCACGCCGACGCCTTCGGGGCGTTGGCCGCCGACGCCAACCTCGACCCGGTCGATCTGGCCGTGACCATGGTGCACGAGCTGCAACACAGCAAACTCAACGCTGTCCTCGGCCTGGTCCAGCTGCACGAACCCGCCGACCCGGAGCGGTACTTCGCGCCCTGGCGTCCTGACCCGCGTCCGATCGGCGGGCTGCTGCACGGCACCTACGCGTTCACCGCCGTCGCCGAGGTGTGGGCCGCGCTGCGCGCCCATCCGGAGCTGGCGGCCCAGGCCACCGCGCGGTTCGCTGTGGTACGCGCTCAGTTGGAGCGCGCCCTGGTCGAGCTCGCCCGGGCCGGAAGTCTCACCTCGGCCGGGCGGCTCTGGGCAGATTGCCTGGCCGAACGGATCGGCCGACTGGCCGCGGTGCCGGTTCCGGCGTCCGCCGACGCCGCCGGGCGGTGGGAGGTGGCGCAGGCCGAGCGTGCCCGCCGACCGACGATCCCCACCGGATGAACGGCCGCCACCGGTGGGTGAGGCGTCAGGTCAGCCCGACGGTCTCGATGTCGCACTCGATGCGCCGTTGACCGCGCGCGGCGTCCACCTCCGGGTGGTCCGGCCCGAACAACGCCTCCAGCGCCGCGGCAGCCTCGTCGAGCAGCTCGCGGCCCCGAGCCTCCTCGCCCACCTCGATCAGGTCGACCGACGCGTTGACCGCACAGTAGAGCGTGTACGGATGCCCCGGCCCACGCAGGCGACGGGAGTCCTCGAGGATCGCCTCGGAGAGCACCTGCGCCTGCTCCAGCCGGTGTGACCGGACCAGGTTGATCGCCTGCGCGGAGCGCGCGCTCAGCAGGTACGGATGGGTGGGCGGCAACGATTCGCCCATTGCCTGCAAAGTGGCCGCACCCAACTCCCGCGCCTCCCGGTCGAAGTTGCGAGCCCGCAGGATCACCCCCAGATTGACAGCAGCGCAGAGCGTGACCGGATGCCGCTCCCCGAAGACGGCTCGGAAGGTGGCGTGCCCCTGGGCGGCCAGGGCGTACGCCTGGGTCGCGTCGCCCGCCGCGCGCATGGCGTTGGCGCAGGTCATGCCCGCCTCCGCGGCCAGCACGTGATCGGTCCCGAAGCGGCGGGTCACCAGCCGGTAGTTGGCCGCGCCCTCGGCCACGGCGGCGTCGAGCCGCCCGGTCTTGCGCAGGCAGGCGATGTGGATGCAGGTGGCGCGCAGCACGGTGAGGTGCTCCGCGCCCAGCAGCGACCGCTGCACCGGCAGGGAGCTGTCCAGCAGTTCCAGCGCGTCGGCGTACCGGCCCAGGAGGTAGAGGTCGCGGGCCTGGGCCTCCTGCGCCAGCACCAGTGAATAGGTGCCGTCCTCCGCGGCCGCACCGGCGTGCCGCGCCACTTCGAGGTTGAGCTCGTACGCCCCTTCGAAGTCACCGCTCAGGCGAAGGTTGATCGCCATCGAGTTCATCACCCGCAGCGTGCTCGGATGCCCGTCGCCGAGCACCCGGCGGTGCACGTCGAGGTTGCGGCCGTCCAGGTCGGCCGCCGCCGCGAAGTCACCGAGGCGCCGCAGGTCCGCGCCGACGCTGTTCGCCGCGCCCAGTGTGTACTCGTGTTCCTCACCGAGGCTCGTCCGCATCCGTTCCAGCGCTTCGAGGCCGAACGTGGCCGCGCGCGGGTCGGCGAGCAGCCGCAGGGCGTCCGCGTACCGTCGCATCGCCAGCAGGGTCAGCGGATCGCCGCTGCGCTGGCCGTCCGGACCGGGCTGGTCCCAGGCGGCCAGGATCTCCTCCGCGAAGTCCCGACAGCCTTCGAAGTCACCCAGGTTGTAGATGTAGCGCAGCTGGTCCATCGCCGTCCGGCGGGCGTCGATGTCACCGTGGATCAGACCGGCGACACGCACGTGTGGCGCGATGTCGGCATGGCGGGGCCAGGTGCTCCGGTCGTCGGGGAAGCCCGGGTTGGCGGCGGCGAGCAGCCGGCGGGCGTTCGTCAGCGGGCTGTCGTCGCCCTGCTCGGCGAGCCCCTCCCGGATGACCGCCTGCACCAGTCGGTGCACCTGTACGTGCCGGCTGGCATTGTCCGCCTTGGCGAGCCCGAGCGACGCCAGTTGCCGGATGGCCCGGGCTATGTCGTTGCGCTCCTGGAGGCTGGTGCGCAGCGGTTCGTCCAACCCGGCGCGGCGCCCCTCCCAGAGCAGGCGCATCGGAACCGGGTCGGGGCTGAGGAAGGCGAGCAGCTGGATCAGCTGCGCGGCGGCCGGGTTCTGCTCGCGTACCGCGGCGAGCGCCATCGACACCACGGTCAACACGGTGCCCCGGTACTGCCGGGGTTGCCCCTCGCCCAGCAGCTCCCGAGCGTGTTCCTTGAGGTCGACGAGGTATTCGTCGACCGACGACAGCATGGTGAGCAGCCAACTGACGGCTTGTTCCAGGGCGAGTGGCAGGTCGCCGAGCTCGGCGGCGAGCCGGCGGGCGTCGTCGGGGCTGGTCGCGGGACGCCGCTTGAGCAGCAGTTCCACGCTCTCGGCTCGGGTGAACACGTCGACGTCCAGGGTCAGGGCGCTCGCCGACCAGGCCATGTTCCGTGACGTGACGAGGACGTGGCCGCGTTCGCCGACGAGGTTCGACGAGGGCATGAGCGGGGCCAGTTCGTGCGGGTCGTCGGCGTTGTCGTAGACCAGCAGCCAACTGAGCGAACTCGTCGACAGCGAGTCGAGGACCGTCCGCACGGTCTGCTCCAG
>NZ_JBEYSL010000598.1:0-3653 GCF_040642735.1 Micromonospora sp. NPDC047753
AGTTCGTGCGGGTCGTCGGCGTTGTCGTAGACCAGCAGCCAACTGAGCGAACTCGTCGACAGCGAGTCGAGGACCGTCCGCACGGTCTGCTCCAGGCTGGCGCTCGCGGCCAGGCCGAGCCGCTCGCCGAGGGCCGCGATCGAGGTACGCAGCGCAGTGAGGTCCTCCGCGGCCATCCACCAGATCAGCTGGTAACGGTCCGCGTACCGGTAGGCGAACTCGACAGCGAGCTGGGTCTTGCCGACCCCACCGACACCGCGCAGCGCCGCTTCCGGCAGCACCGAGGCCCGGTGCTGTGACGACAGCAGCTCGTCGAGCGCGACGAGCTGCTTCTCCCGGCCGGTGAAGTACAGGTTGCGCGGTGGGACGCCGCCCCGGATGAGAGTTCGGGATCGCTGGGGCGTCGTCTCCTCGATGATGATCGTCCTGCGCATGTCGGATTCAGGTTCCTCTCCACCGGCCTCGGCCGGTGCCGCCTGGTGCGGGGATCGTAGCGACGTCCAGTGCGTCTTCGCAGCCACGCGCAGATCGTCGAGGTCGGCGGTGGTGAGCCGAAGGGCCGCCGCCGCCTCCCGCAACCACTGCTCGAGCGGCTTGCTGTGCGACTCGATGCCGGCGAGGACCAGGCCCGCCAGCGCCACGACGGCCGGGACCTGCCAGTCACCCACCGGTTGCCAGCCGATGGCCTCCACCAGGTCGGGCAGGTCCTCCGCTGACAGCGGATGATCCGCGACTGCCGTGACTGCCGCGACGGCCCCGGTCAACACCTCGGGCGGGACGTCCGCGAGCAACTGCGCGAGGAGCCAGGAGAGGTAGATCTGCTGGGCGGAGGTGACCGCGCTGGCGCCCGGGTGGAAGTTGGCGATGACCTGCAACAGCATCGACACGCCCCGGGGCTCCTGGGCGCAGGCGCGCACGATGCGGTAGACGTCGTACCGGACCTCGGAGTGCCGGGGCACCGACAGTCGCTTGCGCAGCTCCCCCTCGACCTCGTCGAGGTAGAGCGAACGGGTGTTCCCGTCATTGATCGAACTCATCGAGAGCAGTGCGTCGCAGATGGCCTGCACCTGGGCGCTCGGCATCCGGGGCGTCGTCACCGATTGTCCTCCGTACCCGTCAGCAGACCGAGGCTCTCGGCAAGGTCACGGAAGGCCCGCAGTGGCGTACTCGCCGGCCCTTCCGTCAACAGCAGGACGCGATAGAGAGCTGCGATCCCGTCCTCGTATTCTAAGCCCGTCCGAATCAGGCCGAACATGTCGAGACCCAACGGCCCGAATGGATTCACCATCCGACTGATGTGCGGCGGCAGTGACTGAATGACCAATTGACGGCTGTCGGGGTGCCGGAGTACCGGGATTTCCTCCAGCAGTCGGGCCAACGCCATCTTCTGCGCGAATTGCAGCGGCGCGGGCGGCGGTCGGGGCGTCGCCCGGGCGACGGCCGTCAGCGGGCCGGGCGGCAACAGGGCAGGCGGCAACAGGCCGGGCGGCAACAGGGCGCGCCACTGCCCGACGGGCGACATCCAGCCGACCAGCTGCTGGCCGACGCTCGCGCGGGCCAGCACCATGCCCACCACGGCGCCATCCGGCGCGTACACCCCGGAACCGCTGAACCCCCTGTCGATTCCGGCCGTGGCAGGGGAAAGTCGGTCGAGTTGACGCCATCCGGTGCCGACGTCGACCGGACCGACGGCCCGCGCCAGCACCATGACGGACGCCGGGGTGTTGGCCGGAAAGCCCACGATCCGCACGTCGAACTCGTCGTCGCCACGATCGGCAAGGGTGGCGGGGGCGGATGGCAGCGGTGTGGCGCAGCGCAGGACCGCCAGGTCGCCGTCGCCGGCCGGGCCGACACCCCGGGACCAGGTCACCTCGGCGGCGACCCGGGTGCCGGGGTGACTCGGTGTGTCGACGAGCACCCCGGCCGGGCCCGTCCCGGTGCCGTCATCGACGACATGCCAGCAGGTCAGCACCAGGTCAGCGGTCAACTGGATGCCCGCGCCGACGACCGACGAGGAGTGGCCACCGAGTATCCGCACCCGGCCGGTGAGCGACCGGGTGCCGGTCATCCGTGCTCCGCCAACGCCAACCACTCGGCCGGGGCGGCCGGAGGGCGGAGGCCGACGTTGCGCTCAGTCATGCGCGGCGTCCTCCTGCGCGCCGGCCCCGTCCTCACCCGGCGACGGCAGTGCGGGGACGGGCGAGGTCCAGATCAGCTTGACCTTGAGGTGGCCCTGTGCGCTGGTGCGAGCGACGACGGCACCAGCCTCCGCGGTGAGGGTGACGCCAATCTCGACCTCCACCTGATCGGGACGCACCGCCACCCCACGGACCACGCCCAGCGCCGCGTCGAGCGCGGGTTTGATGTGGGCCAGTGCCGTTTCCAGCGTCTCCCGGGCGGGGCGGATCCGGTCGAGCAGACCGACCCGTTCCAGATCGGTGCCAGCGTGTTCCTCGACGAGGAGAACGCCCTGATCAGTTTCGAAACGAAGGAGATCCGCCACGTGACAAATTCTCACCGAAAGATCGTTCGGAATTGGTGTCAGATCACTGACAGGAGTCATTGCATGCACCCTGCGCCGACACGGGACACATCCGCTTGCCATCACCACTGCCGCCTGTCAGCCTGACGCAATGCAGGACACGGCGACCTTCCAGGATCTGCTCCGAGAAGGCGTCGACGCGTCCGTGGACGGTTGGGACTTCTCCTGGTTCGACGGCCGCGCGACAGAACAGCGGCCGTCCTGGGGATATTTGAAACTCATGTCAGCCCAGATGAGGGTTGCCCACGCCGCGCTGGACATCCAGACCGGCGGCGGCGAGGTGCTCTCCGAGGTGCCGGCATTCCCCCCGTTGACAGTGGCCACCGAACACTGGCCGCCCAACCTCCAACTGGCCCGACGCGCGCTCGAACCGCGCGGCGTACGGGTGGTCGACGTTGCCGAGGACGCTCCGCTCCCGTTTCCCGACGAGACGTTCGACCTGGTGGTGAGCCGGCATCCCAACGTCGTGCTCTGGGACGAGATCGCACGGGTGCTCACTCCCGGCGGGCGGTACCTGGCCCAGCAGATCGGCCCCGGGTCCAACCGGGAGCTGGCCCAGTTCCTCACCGGTCCCCGCGAGATCAGTGACGAACGCAGCCCGGCCCGCGCCGCCGCCGACGCGCGAGCCGCCGGCCTGGTCATCGACGAGCTGCGGCACGAGGCGCTGCCGACCACCTTCAACGACGTGGCAGCGGTGGTGCACTTCCTCCGCAAAGTCATCTGGACGGTGCCGGACTTCACCGTGGACCGCTACCGGGCCCGGCTCGCCGATCTGCACGACCACATCCGTCGCCACGGGCCGTTCGTGGCCCACGCCCAGCGCATCCTGGTCCGGGCGCACAAACCCCGGCACTGAGCGAACGGCTCCACGACCACGACGGGCGGTCGCCCCGGACGGTGGCGCGCCCGGCGTCGAGGATCCGGCCGCCCGGTCGCGTCGCCCCGCGCCGACGCCGAGGGGCACGGCGGCACCCACTGACCACCGCACCATCGGGATCACGCACGCCCACGAAGGAGTACCGGTCGGAGCGGCCGTCTCGGTCAACCGGGAACCGGCCGCATACTGGCCGCAACCGCACCTGGCGCGGGAGCCGGACCCGAGGGTGGGACC
>NZ_JBEYSL010000599.1:0-3631 GCF_040642735.1 Micromonospora sp. NPDC047753
TACCTGCACATTCCGCTCGGCGGTGCGCTGCTGCTGCTCGGCTGGTCACTCGGGCAGGTGGTCCGGCTGGTCGACGACAACGCCAACCACCTGCCGCTGGAGTTGCGGCTGCTGCTCGGCGCGTCGATGGTGATCTGGACGCTCTGCGGTCTCGCCCTGTACTGGCTGTGGACGCGGCCGAGCGCCGCCCGGTTCGCGATCGCCGTCTACGGGGTGGTCTCGGTCTCGCTGATCACCGTGACGGTGCACCAGCCGAGGCTGATGCTGTCGCTGCTCTCCCTGGCCGTCGTCGGGTACGCCGTCCTGGTCAGCCGGCGACTGGCCAAGGCCGGCCAGGCGAACCAGACGCCCGAGGGATGAGCGCGCTCAGGCCACCCCGGCCGGCTCGGCGACGCTCGTCTCTTCGGCCGCCACCTGCTGGTTCCAGTCGGCCTTGCTGGAACGCCAGCCCTCGTCGTCCATGCCACGCCGCCAGTAGCCGGAGATGGAGAGCCGGTCGAGGGGTACGCCCCGCTCACCGCGCAGCAGCCGGCGCAACTCCCGGACGAAGGCCGCCTCGCCGTGCACGAAAGCGTGCACCTGGCCGGCCGGGAACTCCAACGCGCGTACCGCCGCGACCAGCGCCTCGCCCACCGGGCGTTCGCCGCGATGCAGCCAGGTCAACTCGACCGCCCCGGGGCTGAGCAGCTTCTGCTCCTCCGCCGGGTCGGCGATCTCCACGAAGACGTGGGCCGGGGCGCCCAGCGGAAGGCGCTCCAGCGCGGCGGCGATCGCCGGCAGGGCGCTCTCGTCACCGACAAGCAGGTGCCAGTCCGCGTCCGGGTTCGGGGCGTACGCGCCGCCGGGGCCGACGAAGTGCACCGGATCGCCGGGACGCAGCGCAGCGGCCCACGGGCCGGCCAACCCCTCGTCGCCGTGGTGCACCACGTCGACGGTCAGCTCCCCGGCCAGCGGATCCCAGCGCCGCACGGTGTACGCGCGCAGCCGGGGCCACTGTTCCCGGGGCAGGTCCCGGCGGATCGCGGCGAGGTCCAACGGCTGCGGGTACGCGACGTGCGGCTGCGGGAACACCACCTTGATGTAGTGGTCGGTGAACTCGCCCACCGGCAGGCCGACCAGCTCGTCCCCACCGAGGACGAGCCGGATCAGGTGCGGGGTGGGCCGCTCGGTGCGCAGCACCCGGGCCGAGGTGACGTTCCTGGGGCGTTCCGTCATGTCAGTTAGGTTAGCCTAAGTTGGCTCGGGGTCGGCCGGGGGTGTCCCCTTGCCGACCAGGCGGGTGTGCCAGGTCACCGCCGCCGGGTCGGTGAGCGAGGCGACCTGGTCGATCACCACCCGCAACCTGGCCCGGTCGTCCGGGGCGGCCCGCCACAGCGGGACGAAGATCGGGTCGAGCCCTTCCGGGGCACGTCGGACCAGCGCGGCGACCAACTCCGCGAGCATCGTCCGCTGCCGCTCGTAGCGGCCCCGGAAGCCGCTGCGACGCATCACGTACCGCAGCGCTATGCCCTTGAGCAGCGCGCACTGCGCCCGCACCAGGCGGGGCACGACCAGGTCGGCGGCATAGCGGCGGTGCGGGCCCGGACCGAAGCGTTCCTCCGTCGCCGCCACCGCGGCGGACACGAACAGCCCGGTCACGCCGCTGGTGGTGGCCTTCAACGCGACCTGCGCGCGATGGCTGCCGTCGTAGCCGGCGAGCGGGGCGAGCAGCGGCCCGGCCAGCAGATCGACGAGCACCTCGGCCAGGTCCGCCTCGGACTCCCCGGAATAGGCGGCGGCCACGTCGGCGCAGAGCGCGGCCCGCTCGTCGGCGTCGGTGAGCAGCGGGTGCAACGTGACATAACCACCGTGGATGCCGTCCTCCACGTCGTGCACCGAGTACGCGACGTCGTCGGCCCAGTCCATCACCTGGGCCTCCAGGCAACGCCGGTCGCCGGGTGCGCCGGCCCGGATCCAGTCGAAGACGGCCGCGTCGTCTGCGTACACCCCGAACTTGCGCTCCCCCGGCCGGCGCGGCCAGGGGTACTTGCCGATCGCGTCCAGCGACGCCCGGGTCAGGTTCAGCCCGGCGGACGAGCCGTCCGGGGCGAGCACCTTCGCCTCGAGGCGGGTCAACACCCGCAGGGTCTGCGCGTTGCCCTCGAAGCCGCCGCACGGCGTGGCGAGCAGATCCAACGCAGCCTCGCCGTTGTGCCCGAACGGCGGGTGCCCGAGGTCGTGCGCGAGCCCCGCGACGTCCACCACGTCCGGGTCGCAGCCCAGCCGGGAACCCATCTCCCGGGCGATCTGGGCCACCTCCAGCGAGTGGGTCAGCCGCGTACGCAGAAAGTCGTCGGTGCCGGCGGTGTGCACCTGGGTCTTGGTGGCCAGCCGGCGAAACGCCGCCGAGTGCAGCACCCGGGCCCGGTCGCGCTCGTACGGCGACCGGCGATGCCCGGTGTCCTTGGGCGGCTCCTCGACCAACCGGGCGTCCGCCGCCCCCGGCTCACTTCTCACGCAGTATGCAGAACTCGTTGCCCTCGGGGTCGGCCAGCACCGTCCACTCGACGTCGCCCTGACCGATGTCGACGTGCCGGGCGCCCATGTCGACCAGGCGCTCGACCTCAGCCTCCAGATCGGCGGGGCGCAGGTCGAGGTGCAGCCGGTTTTTGCGCTCCTTGCCCTCGGTCACCGGCACGAAGACCAGGCCGGGCAGGCGGTCGGCGGACTGGCGGATCTCCACCTCGTCGGGCTTCTCGGTGACGACCTGATAGCCGAGCGCCTCAGCCCACCAACGGGCCAGTCGGGCCGGATCGCGGGCGTCGACAGTCAGGCTCTCCCAGACACTCGTCATGCAGTCACCTCTTCCCGTTCGACGCGGCGCCCAATCGGCCGTGTACGAGCGAGCCAAGGTTACGCCCGCCACCACTGCCCGACCCGCTCACGACGCATCGATGAATGGCACACAACCACCGATTGGCCCCCAGTTGCCGACCGATCGCCGAGGGTTACGGTCTCGCGGTCGGAAGTCGCCACCGGTAGCGTTCCCAGCGCGGAACGTGACCAGCCGACTGACACGCAGAGCCGACCGGTGAGGGGTAACGCTCGTGGACGCAGACACGGTGATGGGACCGGAGCTACGCGGGCTGCGCCAGCGCCGACCCGACATCGCCGGCACGGTGCTCGCGGGCACCGACGGCCTGCTCATCTCCAGCGACCTACCCAGCACCGACGCCACCCATCTCGCCGCGCTCGCCGCCGCGAGTTTCGGGCTCGGGCACCGGGTGGCCGACACCGTCCGGCATGGTGAGTTCCGGGAGTCGGTCGTGTGCACCACAGCAGGCTGCGTGGTCACCTATCCGGCCGGGCGCAGCGCCCTGCTGACCCTCGTCACCGCGTCGGCGGCGGACGACCTGGAGGCGCTGCACGAGGAGGCGCGGGTGGTGGCCCGTCGGGCAGGGTCGTTCCTGGACATTCGCGGCGCGGGCATCGGCGCGACAGCCGTACCGGACGCGCACGCCCCGCTGGCCACGCGTACCCCGATGGCGACCCTGCCTGCGCAGTTGCGCCGCTCGTCCCGACCGACCTGGCTCAGCAGGCGGCGTGGTCGGCGGCAGCGAGCAGGTTCCCTTCCGGGATGGCGATGCGGGTC
>NZ_JBEYSL010000600.1:0-3627 GCF_040642735.1 Micromonospora sp. NPDC047753
CCACGTCGTACAGGTGGATCTTGCGATAGCTCGCGGCCAGACTGCCGGAACGGTCGAAGACCAGCGAGGTGTTCCACGTGTGGTCCGGGTCCGGACCCGCCTCATGGAACGAACCGGCCACCACCCAGATCCCGAGCCGCCTGGCCACCCCGGCGAAGAAGCTGCCCACCTCCCCGTCGACCGGCTCCGGTTCGGGCAGCCCAGCGGCAGGACCCAGGTAGTCGACGTACTCGGGAAGGACGGCGAGATCCGCGCCGCCGGCGGCGGCGCGCTCCAGCAGGGCCTCAGCGGCCGCCAGATTTGCCTTACGGTCGTCCCGGGCGTTCAGCTGGCAGACGGCGACACGCATGAGCACAGGGTACGGCTGGAGGGCCGTGCACGGACAGCGCCACGGCCTGACCGGCACGGGCGGTGGTCACTGGCGAACGGCGCCGAACACGATCACGCCGGCCGCTCAGGTTCGAACGGCCGGCGGGACGCGAAAAGGATCAGGCGGACTTGTCTTCGCGGTCGCGCCGAGCCCGGCGCCCGGTGAACTCACGCGGCACGATGGTCGGGTTGACGTTCTCCAGGACAACCTCGCGGGTGATCAGCACGCGGGCGGCGTCGGGGTTGCTCGGCACCTCGTACATCGCGGAGAGCAGAACCTCCTCGATGATGGCCCGTAGACCACGTGCACCGGTGCCCCGGAGCATCGCCTGATCGGCGATGGCTTCCAGCGCCGGCTCGTCGAACTCGAGCTCGACACCGTCAAGCTCGAACAGACGCTGGTATTGCCGGACCAGGGCGTTGCGCGGCTCGGTGAGGATCCGAACGAGGGCGCTGCGGTCCAGGCTGCGAACGTTGGTGATGACAGGTAGCCGGCCGACGAACTCGGGGATCAACCCGAACTTGAGCATGTCTTCCGGCATGACCTGGCTGAAGATGTCGTCGGTAGACCGCTCGGAGACCGACCGGAGCCGGGCGCCGAAGCCGGTGCTGCCCTGCCCGGTGCGGGACTCGATGATCTGGTCGAGGCCGGCGAACGCCCCACCACAGATGAACAGCACGTTAGTGGTGTCGATCTGAATGAACTCCTGGTGTGGGTGCTTACGGCCACCCTGCGGCGGCACGTTGGCCACCGTGCCCTCGAGCATCTTGAGCAGCGCCTGCTGCACGCCCTCACCGGAGACGTCCCGGGTGATCGACGGATTCTCCGACTTGCGGGCGATCTTGTCGACCTCGTCGATGTAGATGATGCCGGTCTCGGCGCGCTTGATGTCGTAGTCGGCGGCCTGGATCAGCTTGAGGAGGATGTTCTCCACGTCCTCGCCCACGTAGCCCGCCTCGGTCAGCGCGGTGGCGTCGGCGATGGCGAACGGGACGTTCAACATCCGGGCGAGGGTCTGCGCCAGGTGCGTCTTGCCGCACCCCGTCGGGCCAAGCAGCAGGATGTTGGACTTGGCCAGCTCGACGGCGTCACTGCCGGAGCCCGGCGCGCCAGCCGCCTCGGCCTGGATCCGCTTGTAGTGGTTGTAGACCGCTACGGCGAGCGCCTTCTTGGCCTGATCCTGACCCACGACGTAGGTGTCGAGGAACTGGCAGATCTCCATCGGCTTGGGAAGCTCTTCCCACTTCACCTCGCCGGACTCGGCCAGCTCCTCTTCGATGATCTCGTTGCAGAGATCGATGCACTCGTCGCAGATGTAGACCCCTGGGCCCGCGATGAGCTTCTTGACCTGCTTCTGCGACTTGCCGCAGAAGGAGCATTTCAGTAGGTCGCCGCCGTCACCGATCCGTGCCACCTACGTTCTCCCTGCACTCATCGGCCGGAGACCCGGCCCTGACCTGCGGACGTTGCACGCCGCCCGGTTTGGTTCGCGCCGCCGGCACAGCCGGCGAAGCGGTACGGACCCGACGTTACCCGCTGGCGGGGCATTCTCCGACCCCCAAAACGGGTGTGTCAGAGGTCGGCCGGGAACGAAAGCCCCGGCCAACCTCTGACCCGGTACGGCTCAGCGGGCGGCGTTGGCCGCCAGCAAACCCTTCTTGCGGCTGGTCAGGATCGTGTCGACCAGCCCGTACTCCTTGGACTCCTCGGCCGTCATGATCTTGTCGCGGTCGATGTCCTTGCGAACCTGCTCGATCGGGCGGTTGCAGTGGCGGGACAGCATGTCCTCCAGCTGCGTACGCATCCGCAGGATCTCCCGGGCCTGGATCTCGATGTCCGAGCCCTGCCCGTAGCCGCCCTCGGTGGCCGGCTGGTGGATGATGATCCGCGAGTTCGGCAGGGCCATCCGCTTACCCGGAGTGCCCGCCGAGAGCAGCACCGCCGCCGCGCTCGCCGCCTGCCCGAGGCAGACCGTCGAGATGTCCGGACGGACGTACTGCATGGTGTCGTAGATCGCCGTCATGGCGGTGAACGAACCACCCGGCGAGTTGATGTACATGATGATGTCGCGGTCCGGGTCGGTGCCCTCGAGCGTCAGCAGCTGGGCCATCACGTCGTTGGCCGACGCGTCGTCCACCTGGACGCCGAGGAAGATGATCCGGTCCTCGAAGAGCTTGTTGTACGGGTTCGACTCCTTGACCCCGTACGACGTGCGCTCGACGAACGACGGCAGCACGTAGCGGTTGTGCACGGCCGCGAACTGGGGCGGCAGGCTCAGATCGGTCATCGTCAGCTCCTCAGCTCAGGGTCCCGGCGCCATCCGGAACCTGTGCGGCCCCGATGATCACCTTGTCGATGAAGCCGTAGTCCATGGCCTCCTGGGCGGTGAACCAACGGTCCCGGTCCGAGTCGGCCTCGATCTGCGACTGGCTCTGGCCGGTGTGGTGCGCGACCCGCTCCTGGAACATCCGCTTCGTGTAGAGCATCTGCTCCGCCTGGATGGCGATGTCGGACGCCGTGCCGCCCAGACCACCGGACGGCTGGTGCATCATGATCCGTGCGTGGGGCAGGGCGTACCGCTTGCCCTTGGTGCCCGCGCAGAGCAGCAGCTGACCCATCGAGGCAGCCATGCCCATCGCCACGGTCGACACGTCGTTGTCGATGAACTGCATGGTGTCGTAGATCGCCATGCCGGAGTAGACCGAGCCACCCGGCGAGTTGATCCACAGGTTGATGTCGCGGTCCGGGTCCTCCGCGGCGAGCAGCAGCAGCTGCGCGCAGATGCGGTTGGCGACCTGGTCGGTCACCTCACTGCCCAGGAAGATGATGCGTTCCTTGAGCAACCGGTTGTAGACCGAGTCGTCGAGGTTGCCAATGGAGTCGCCACCGCGCGCGTCAATCGCCCGGAGCGACTTCTTGGGGATGTGCATGTCGGTCATGGCAGCCCTTCGCTCTCCGTACCGTCTTTCCCGACACTAACCGCTGTGCGGGGCGGCAGAGTCCCGGTCGGGGCAGTGTTCGCTCTCAGCGCAGCTGTGTCGGGCGTACCCGCGGCGCGGGCTTCCGGGCGTACCCGGCAGTGCTTGCTGCCCGGGCGGACCCGGCAGTGCCTGCTGTCCGGGCGGACCCGGGAGGGAAACGGCCGCCGTCCGCCGCTGAGCGGTGGACGGAACTCCACGTCGAGCCCGGCGTCCTCGATGCCGCGGATCACCCGGACCGCCTCCGACGTACGGCACCGGGGCACCAGCCACCTTCGC
>NZ_JBEYSL010000601.1:0-3622 GCF_040642735.1 Micromonospora sp. NPDC047753
CCCTCGTTGGTGCCAGTCGATCACGTCCTCGATCGCCTCCACCACGAACAGTGAGCGCACCCGGGGGTCGCCCAGCGCCGCGCAGGCGGTGTAGCCCAGCCCGAGGCCGCCCACCACCACGTCGAGCGAATCACCGGCCACCTCGGCGAGACCGAGCCGGGCCAGCTCGATCTCCGCGACCGGGAAGAGGCTGGACATCAGGTACTCGTCGTCGAGCTTGACCTCGTACACCTCGACCTGGAGTGCCGGGTCCCGGCGTCGGCGCAGGCTGATCGCGCCGATCGGCGTCTCCCGCCAGGCCAGCTCTTCGAAACGCGCGCCCACGGGTGCCCCCTCGTCGCCGGATTCGTCCACGGATGGTAGCGGTTGCCCCGCGACGGGCGGCCACGCAGGGTCCACGGGACATTGACGCAGCGCATATCCTGTGCCCGGCCGATCCACCGGAGGGGACTCATGCCGTCGCGGCAGGACCAGCTGCACTCCTACCAGTTCAGCGTCCAGCGTGCGGTCGCCGCCCTGGTCATGCGGGAGACCGACCCCGCGCAGTCGCCGTTTCGGCGGCTGGCCGGCGCCGGCTTGGCCAGCGTCCTGGTCGCGGCGATCGGGCTCGGTGGCTTCGCCCTCTACGGCCTGTTCGCCGGCGGCGGCAAGGGCTGGCGGGACCCGGGTGCGGTGATCGTGGAGAAGGAGTCCGGCGCCCGGTTCGTCTACCGCGAGCAGAAGCTGCACCCGGTGCTCAACTACGCCTCGGCGCTGCTCATCGTCGGTGCGGACCGCTCGAAGACCGTCCTGGTGTCCCGACGCACGATCGACGGAGTGCCGCGCGGGCTGCCGTTGGGCATCGCCGACGCACCCGACTCGCTGCCCGCCCCGGGCCGGCTGGCCGCCACGGCGTGGACGGTCTGCTCGACCGTCCCGGCCGGCACGGGCGTCGAGGCGCCCCGCTCCGCGTTGCTGATCGGCACCGAGCCCGACGGCGGTCGGCCGTTGGGCGACGACGCGCTGCTCCTGCGCCACCCCGACGGCGGGCTGCACCTGGTCTGGCATCAGCGCCGCTACCTCGTCCGTGATCCGAGCCGGGTGCTGGCGGCGCTCGCCACCACCCGAGCCCAGGCGGTCGGGGTCGCGCCGGCACTGCTCAACTCGCTGCCCGCCGGCACCGACCTCGCCCCACTCGATCTGCCCGCGTTGGGTCGGCCCGCCACCCGGGTGCCGGGTGCCGCGATCGGCACTGTCTACCTGGTGAGCAACTCCGGCGGCGGTCGGCAGTACGCGGTGGCGCTCGACGCCGGCCTGGCCGGCATCACCGAGTTGCAGGCGGGGTTGCTGCTGGCCCGCACCGGGCAGGTGGCACCGGTGCCGATGACGTTGGGCCGGTTCGCCGCGCTGCCCACGGTGCCTGATCTCACGCCGACCGGCCCGAACGCCCCGCCACCGACCCCGCCCCGGCTCGCGGCCGGCGACGGCGGGGCGCTCTGCACGCGCATCGGTGACGACGGCGGGGTTGGTGAGATGCGGTGGGGCGTACCGCTGCGGGACCTGACGGCCGTGCCCCGTACGGCGCGGACCGGCGGCGGCCGACAGCCGCATCCCCGCCCAGCGGAAGTGCCGCTCGGAGAGCAGCCGCCACAGCCCGAAGGCCACCAGCACCACACCGCCGACCACCGCGAGGGTGCTGCTCGCCGTCACCGACCGGGTCGCGGTGACCAACGCGGCGACGATGGCCACCGAGGCGAGATGCCCCGCCGCGATCGGCGGCAGGGCGCGCAGCAGCGCCAGCCGGCTGCGCTCCTGGAGGCCCCGCGCCACGGCGAACAGCCAACCCATCGCCGGGTTCAGACCATGGAACGCGCCGAGCGCGGCGAGCGTCGCGAGGGTGGTGACGGTCATGGATAGCAGTACGAGTCGGAGGAGGCGTCCCCGCCCTGCAACCGGGTCTGGTGCACCCGCAGGCCCCGGAACTCATCCCCGTTCGGAAAGAACCGCTCATCGAGGGCGAGTCCACCGGCGTCCACGTCGACGTCGAGCTTGGCCAGCCAGGCACCCACCCCGTCGGGGTAGAACTGGTCGTCCCACGCGCCGTAGAGCGAATTGCTGACGTAGACCCGCCGGCCGTCCCGGCTGACCTCCACCATCTGCGGGCCACCGGCCAACGCCTCGTCGGGTGCGGACGGGTGCGCGGTGCGGCGGACGATCCCGCCGAGGTGCACCGAGCCCGTCTGGACCGGGTGCAGCGGGTCGCTGACGTCGTACTGGCGCAGCTCCCCGGTGCCCCAGCAGGAGACGTAGAGGAACTTGTCGTCGACCGACAGGTCGATGTCGGTCACCAGCGGCGGCACCGCCCCGAACGGTTTGAGCAGGTCGGGCAGGTTCGCCGGGTCGGCCGGCTCGGCCGGGATGTCGATGACCCTGGTGACCGCCCAGGCGTCCCCGTCGCGGTGCCAGAGCCAGATCGAGGCGGACAGGTCCTCGACGCTGATCACCACGCCGACGAACCCGTACGACTTCGTCGGATCGTGTGCCGGCCGCAGCTCCAGCGGCATCTGGTACTGGTCGCCGAGATCGACCCGTTGGACGTGCCGGCGTTTCGCCAGATCCCAGAAGTGGATGGCGTGCCCGTAGCGTCGACCCAGCAGCAGCTCACCGATGATGCCGTCCTCGATCATCGGCGGGGTGCCCCACTCGCTGGTGACCAGCACGTCCTGGGTCAGGTGCCACCACACGTCGTACGCCAGGAACTGCGGCCCCCGGTCGGCCTCCCACGCCCCGCGGACCTCGAACGTGGTGTGGTCGAGAATGGCGATGCCACCCGGGCCCTCCGCGCCGTCCGCGCCGCCGAGAGCGGAGAGGTAGATGCCGTCCGGGCCACAGTGCACGGTGTGCGGCCGTGAGTAGCCGGCCCGCTTCGCCAGCTCGTCGGCCCCGATCACCTTGACGATCTGCGGCTGGCGCGGATCCGGCTGGGTGTCGAGCACGTGGATGCGCGACGACCGCAGGCCGGGGACGATCAGGTAGCGCCGCTCGACGTGCGGGTGCGGCGCGGTCGGGCAGAGCGCGCTGCTGCACGCGTTCCAGCCGAAGTGGTGCAGCTCGTCACCCACGTACGGCAGGTCGGTCCAGCCGACGACCCGGCCGTAGTCGGGGGAGTCGGGGGAGTCGGTGTCCAGCACCACGATGGCGTCCGGACGACTGGCCGTCCGGTCGAAGCCGCCACGTAGGCGAGCTTCTCCGCCGGTGCGGTCACCGCCTCGCGGGGCGAGGGGTAGAACGTGGGGTCGGGGGTCCAGCGGGTCATCGCAGCTCCGCTCGTCAGGTGGTGGGAACGCCGAGTCGGTCGAGCAGGTGGCGGCGCAGCGCGCCGAAGGCCGGATCGTCCGGCGTGCGGGTGGGGCCGAGGTCGACGGGCAGTTCCGCGGCGATGCGGCCCTCGTCCAGGAGAAGGATCCGGTCGGCGAGCAGCAGCGCCTCCTCCACGTCGTGGGTGACCAGCAGGGCGGCGAAGCCGTGCTCGGCGCGCAGCCGGCGCAGCAGGATCTGCATCCGCAGGCGGGTCAGCGCGTCCAGGGCGCCGAACGGCTCGTCGAGCAGCAGCAGGTCCGGCTCGCGGACCAGGGCCCGCGCC
>NZ_JBEYSL010000602.1:0-3613 GCF_040642735.1 Micromonospora sp. NPDC047753
GACCGAGGCCGGTCGAGTCGATGATGTGCACCCGGCTCAGGTCGACCACGACATGCCCGCCCACCTCGGCCACGTGCCGCAGCGCCGTGCGCAGGTTGTCGCCGGTGTCGAGGTCGATGTCACCAGTGGCGGCGATGACTGTCGTGCCGTCGAGGTGGTCGATGCCGAGGATGCCACCGGGGCCATGCTCGTCGCACGACGCGTGGCCACCTGTCGAGGCGGGCAGGAGGCTGCAGTGCGGGCAGCGGTGCGGCCCGGTGGCGAAGGGGGAGCCGCTCCAGCCGTGTTCGGCCACCAGGGTCCAGACGACCTCGGCGTCGGGGAGCACGCACGCGGTGCCGCGGATGGTCTCGCCGCAGGTGTCGCAGATCAAGGTCATCAGATACTCGTCCGGGACGACGGTCATGCTGCTGGTCCTTTCTCATTGACGATCGGGAGCACCTGATCCAGGCGGGTGATCTGCAGGATGCGCCGGACCCGGGGGTTCGGATCGCGGACGGTGAGGGCCGCGTCGGCGCGAGTCAGCCGCCGGTGCACGTCGAGCAGCAGGCCGATGGCGGCGGCGTCGAGGTGCTGGCAGTCGGACAGGTCGAGCACGACCTGTGCGGGGCGCAGCGCCAGCAGTCGGTCGAACACCGCGCCGACCTCCGGCAGACAGGCCAGATCGAGTTCGGTGACGCGAACCTCGACCAGCGGCAGCGTGTACCTCGCGGGCAGCACCGGCGTCGCCATTGCCGTACCCCTCTCCGTCGACCTTGCCTCCTGCCCACCGTGCTGGGCGGGGTTGGCGGTCACTGCAAGGCTCTGTGACAGTTGTGTGACAAAACCGCCGTCCGGCGGGCACGGTTGGCCGCCCGGCGGTCGGCCGAGGATGATTCCGGGATGACGGCCGTACTGGTGATCGAGGACGACGACCGCATCCGGCTCGCGCTGCTGCTCGCACTTGAGGACGAGGGCTACGACGCTCTCGGCGCGGCCACGGCCGAGGAGGGCCTACGTGCTCAGCGCCACCACCCGGCCGACTACGTGCTCGTCGACCTGATGCTGCCCGGCCTCGACGGCTTCGAGTGCATCCGACAGTTGCGCCGAGACGACGACGTGCCGATCGTGGTGGTCAGCGCCCGTGACGGCACCGACGACATCGTGGCCGCCCTCGAAGCCGGCGCCGACGACTACGTGGTCAAACCCGTGGCCATCCGGGAGCTGACCGCCCGCCTGCGGGCTCTGCGCCGCCGTGCCCGGCCGGTGGTCACGACCTCGACGCCGGAGCCCGTGCCGGCGGTCGCCTTCGGGGAGTTGGAGATCAGCCCGGAGGCGGGGGAGGTGCGCCGTGCCGGCCAGCAGGTCACTGTCACCCGCACCGAGTTCCGGCTGCTCTGTGAGCTGGCCGAGCACGCTGGTCGGGTGCTGTCACGTCAGCAGTTGCTGCAACGGGTCTGGGGGTACGACAGCGGCGACGAGCGGCTCGTCGACGTGCACGTCGGTCGGCTGCGGCAGAAGATCGAGCTGGACCCGGCGAACCCCCGGCACCTGGTCACCCTGCGGGGCCTTGGCTACAAGTTGCAACGATGAGACGCCTCGGACTGCGTACCCGGGTGACCGCCGCGTTCGCCGTCGGCGCGCTCCTGCTCTCGGCGTCGATGGCCCTGATCTCCTACGAGTTGACCCGCCGGTCCCTGCTCGACGACCGCGAACGCATCGCCCTGCGGGCCGCCTACTTCGACGCCGCCGTGGTGCATGCCGGCCTCGACACCGACACCCCGGACGTGGTGGAGGTGCTCCGGTCGTTGGACACCGGCGGAAGCCGTCGACCGGTGCTGCACCTCAACGGCGAGTGGTACGCGAGGGCAGCCGATCCCGGCACCACGGCCGCCATCCCCGACGAGCTGCTCCGGGTCGTCTCGGCCGGGGAGCCGGCCGTGCAGCGTGTCCGCGTCGACGGGCAACCGGCCCTGGTGGTCGGTGTGCCGTTGTCCGCGTCCGCGACGTACTTCGAGGTCAATTCGCTGCGCGAGCTGGAGCAGACCTTCCGGGTGCTGGCCCTCGCGCTGACCAGCGTCGCGGTGCTGGTCGCCGGATCCGGGGCCGCCCTCGCCTGGTACGCCACCCGACACGGGCTGCGGCCGCTGACAGCGGTCGCCGACGCGGCCGAGAAGATCGCCGCCGGTGACTTCACCGCCCGGCTCGACCCGGCCACCGACCCTGACCTCACCCGACTCTCCTCGTCGTTCAACCAGATGGTCGACCGCCTCGCCCTGCGCATCGAACGGGACCGCCGGTTCGCCGCCGACGTCAGCCACGAACTGCGGTCCCCGTTGCAGACCCTCGCCGCGGCGGCCAGCGTCCTGGCCCGCCGTCGGGAACACCAGGACGAACGGACCGCCACCGCCGCCGGGCTCGTCGCCGACGAGATCGATCGTTTCCAACGGCTCGTCAATGACCTGATCGACCTGGCCCGCAGCGACCAGCCGGCCCACCGTGCCCCGGTGGACGTGGTGGAGCTGTCCCGGGAGACCTGCGACGCGTACGACCTGCCGGGCACCCTCGTCAGCCTGGCACCGGACGTGCCCACGACGTGGCAGGTCGAGCGGCGGCGGGTCGCCCAGATCCTGGCGAACCTGCTCGACAACGCCGCCACCTACGGCGGTGGCCCGGTGGCTGTTCGCCTGGACCGGGACGGGGACAGCGGCGTCATCGAGGTCGACGATGACGGTCCGGGCGTTCCCGTGGAGGACCGGGAGGCGATCTTCGACCGGTTCGTCCGGGGGCGAGCCGCCCACACCCGTGGCGCCGGCGACGGCACCGGCCTGGGGCTGGCGCTGGTCGCGCAGCACGCCGCCGCGCACGCGGGGCAGGTGACGGTCGCCGACCGTCCGGGCGGGGGCGCCTGTTTCCGGGTCACCCTGCCGGGGAGCCTGTCGTGAGGCCCCGCCGTCTCGTCCCGTTGGCCCTCGTTGTGCTGCTGACCGCATGTGGCATCCCCACCGACGACACCCCACGCGCGGTGCCGGCCCCGCGAGGGCCGCTGAGCAGCGCCGCTCCCGCCGACACCACCGCACCGGCCGGCAGCGCCGCCGAGACGCTCTGCCTGGTCCGGAACAACCGCATCGTCCCCGTGGTCCGGCGCGTAGACAGGGCACCCAGCATCGCGGACCAGTTGCGGCACCTGCTCGCCGGGCCCAGCGGGGCCGAACGGGACAGCGATCTGACCAGTGCGCTGCCGGGGGCGGTCAACGCCGCCCTCGCGACAGTTACCGGGACGCAGGCCGTCGTCGCTGTGGACGAACCCGCCGAGGTGGGCGGTCGCAGCGACGAGGTCCTCGCCTTCGGGCAGATCGTCTGCACTCTCACCAGCCGCGAGGACGTCTCCACAGTGGCCTTCCTGCGCGACGGCAGGGCTTTGGGCGTGCCCCGGGCCGACGGCTCCCTGTCGAGCATGCCGCTCACCCGCGGCGACTACGCCCCTCTCATCAGCGAACGCTGAACGCCAGGTTCGGGGTTGCTCGGTGGAAGACCTGAGACGAATGCCAGGGCGACCCGAGGGAAGCTCCCGGAGGTCAACGGCATCCGCTGAGGACCGGGGTGGCGCTGGCCCCGTCGGACCAGCGCCACC
>NZ_JBEYSL010000603.1:0-3586 GCF_040642735.1 Micromonospora sp. NPDC047753
GAACGGGCGCACCAGCCGGGCCTCGACCACTCCGAGGTGCGCGAACTGCAACTCAAGGCGCGCAAGTTCGGCTTCTGGGGCCTGGCCACCCCGGAGGAGTACGGCGGGATGAACCTGCCAGCCGTACTCCAGTCGTTGATCTGGACCGAGCTGGGCCGCACGTTCGTGCCGTTCCGCTTCGGCGGCGAGGCGGACAACATCCTGTTCCACGCCACCGAGGAGCAGAAGCGGGAGTTCCTCATCCCGACCATCGAGGGCGAACGACGCTCCTGCTTCGCGATCACCGAACCGGGCGCCGGATCCGACGCGGCCAACATCCGGCTGTCCGCCCGCCGGGACGGCGACGACTGGATCCTCGACGGCGAGAAGACCTTCATCACCGGCGGTCACGACGCCGACTTCGCCATCGTGGTCGCCGTGACCGACCGGGAGAAGGGCGCCCGCAACGGCGGCGCCACCGCGTTCCTGGTGGACCGGTCGATGGGCTGGCGCTCGGAGTTCATCCAGACGATGGGTGAGGGCGGGCCCGCGTCACTCATCTTCGACGGCGTACGCGTGCCGCACCGCAACATCCTCGGTGAGATCGGGCAGGGCTTCACCCTCGGCATGGAGTGGATCGGCAAGGGGCGCTACACCATCCCGTCGCACGCCATCGGCATCGCCGAACGGGTGTTGCAGATGGCCATCGAGTACGCCAACACCCGGGAAACCTTCGGCACGAAGATCGGCACCAACCAGGCCATCCAGTGGATGATCGCCGACTCGGAGACGGAGCTGGAGGCGGCCCGCTGGCTGGTGCTGCGCTCGGCGTGGACGGTCGACGCGGGCCTGGACCCCCGGCACGCCTCGTCGATGGGCAAGCTCTACGGCGCCGGCATGGTCAACCGGGTGGTCGACCGGGTGCTCCAGATCCACGGCGGCATGGGCTACACCCGGGAGCTGCCGATCGAACGCTGGTACCGGCAGGTCCGGCTCTACCGGATCTTCGAGGGCACCGACGAGATGCAGCGGCTGATCATCTCGCGGGACCTGCTGCGCGGCTACACGAAGATCGGTGGTCACCTGGCCTGACGCCCGGCCGTCCTCGGTGCCAGGTTCAGCCGGTCAACGCCGTCAGCGCCGCGTCCACGTCGGCCTCGGTGGAGTAAATGTGGAACGAGGCCCGCACCCGTCCGGCGCGCACCGCCGCCCGGATACCGGCCGCCGCCAGACGCTGCTCCGCGTCCGGCACGTCCACGCTGACGATGGCGCTCTCCCCCGGCTCCCGACCCAGCCCGCTCAGGAACCGGTTGGCCAGCGCCACGTTGTGCGCCCCGATCGCCGGCACGCCGATCTCGGCGACCACCTCCAGGGCGGGCGCCGCGCCGACCCAGCTGAACCAGGCCGGTGAGATGTCGAACCGGCGGGCGTCGTCGGCCAGCCGCAGCGGCGGGCCGTAGTAGGAGGCGTGCGGGTCCCGGCCCGCGTACCAGCCGGCCGCGTCGGGGCGCAGCCGCTCGCGCAACCCGGGGGCCAGATAGGCGTACGCGGTCCCGCGCGGATTCATCAGCCACTTGTAGCCGCCCACCGCCACCACATCGGCCCGGCTGCCGTCGAACGGCAGCCAGCCGCACGCCTGGGTCGCGTCCACCGCCACCAGCGCGTCGTGCGCGCGGGCCGCGGCCACGATCTCGTCGTACGGCGCGACCGCCCCGTCGGCCGACTGCACCAGGCTGAACGCCACCACATCGGTATCGGCGTCGATGGCGTCGACCAGAGACCCCAGCGGCACCGTGCGGACCGTGACGCCACGCTCCTCCTGAACCAGCCAGGGGAAGAGATTCGAGGTGAACTCGACCTCGGGGACCACCACCGTGGCACCGGCCGGCAGCGCCGCCGCGACCGGCGCGAGGAGCTGGGACACCGCCGCGCCGACGGCCACGTCAGCGACCGGCACCCCGATGAGGCCGGCGAAGGTGACACGAGCCCGGCTCGTCGACTCGCCCCAGCCCTCCCACGACGTACGACCGACCCGCCAGACCGCGAGAGCCTCCTGCAACGCCGCCCACGCCGGCTCCGGTGGCAACCCGTAGCTGGCGGTGTTCAACCAGCCCGGTTCCGGCTCCCACAGCTTCTGTGCCTGCTCGATCTCCATGCCGTCGACGCTAGGCCGAACGACGCCCGACGGGCACGACCAATCGGCGATCGGCGGCCCGTCCGGTGGCGGGCTGGGATCCGGCTCATCGGCGGCAGGCGGGCGGGTGGATCCGGGCGAGACTGTCGGCGAGGCTGGCGAGCCACCTGTCGACCTCCACCAGGTGCCGGACCGACTGATGGTCGGCCTCGCCGAGGAGCGGACGGATCCGGTCCAACTGGTCGACGCAGCTGGTCGAGACGGGCTCCTGGTCCGATGCCCGGCCGTGGGCGACGTCATCGGCGAGCGCGTCGTACGCCGATCGCAGGCGCCCGGCGGAGTTTCGCAGGAGCGTCGCCGCCCCGGGCCAGCCGGCGAGGCAGCCGGGCGGGTTGCGCCGCAGCAGCGACTCCGCTCCGGGCACGACGTGGTGCCCAGCGCTCAGCACGGCGTCCCAGTTCACCTGTTGCCGGTGCGGATCGTGCCGCTCCGAGTGGTACTGGCAGTACGACGAGTCGATGAGGACCATCCGGCTACGGACCCGGTCGAGGGCGCCCGCGGGCGGCGGAGCGTCACCGAGGATCGCCTGGACCGTCTGTTCGACAGCGTCCGCGCTGGCCGCCAGGTAGCGGGTGGCGTTGCGCCGCAGGTCGTGGTCCGCGCCGCGCGGCCAGATCGCCACCCCGGCGAGCACGCCGATCACCGCGCCGAGCAGCACGTCGACGAGGCGCGCCTCGGCGAGCCGCCAACCCTCCGGGCTGAGCTGGGCGAAGACGACTGTCAGCAGCACTGTGAACAGCGCCTGCTGCCACACCGGGCCGAGCAGCCGGCCGACGCCGAAGGCCAGCAGCAGGGTGACCGGCAGGACGACGGCGTACACGATCGGCTCGTCGACGACGAGCATCACCCCGCCGCTGACGACCGCACCGACGATGGTCCCCAGCACGGCCGGTCGCAGCGCCGTGCGGGTGTCGGCGGCGGACGTGCGCAGGACCGTGAGGGTGGCCAGCAGCACCCAGAAGCCGTGGGTCAGCTCCAACACCCCGGCGGCCACCCGGGCGATGGTGAGCGCCACGGCCAGCCGCAGCGAGCTGTGCAGGTGGGCCGAGCGCGGCGCCAGGTGTGAGCGGAACTGCCACCAGTACAGCGTCCACGGGCTACGCCGGGCGTACGCGAACAGCTCCGAGGAGTCGTCGCCGCCGCCGGGCCGCGCCCCGGTCGCCACCCGGGAACCGACGACGAAGACACGCACCTGGTCCGCGAGGGCCAGCGCCGTCGCGTCCCGGCACAACCGGGGTACGTCCGGCGCGTCGCGGACCTGGCCGGAACCCACCGGGTACGCCGCCTCGGCCCGTCCGACCGCCACGTCCAGGTCGGCCGGGGCCACCGCCGGGGCGCCATGAGGTCCTCGGCGATGGAGAACAGCTCATTGGCCATGTTGTCCCAGGTCATGGCGTGCGTCTCGATGGTCTG
>NZ_JBEYSL010000604.1:0-3569 GCF_040642735.1 Micromonospora sp. NPDC047753
TGCCCGGCTACACCGTCGGCATGCTCGCCCAGGAGCCCCCGCTCAACGAGGCCAAGACCGTGCTCGGCAACGTCGAGGAGGCGGTCGCCGAGACCGAGCCCGCCCGGCTCATGTCAACGCTGCGATCAGCCCAGGCTCACCGGATCGGTGTGCCGGTGACACAGGTGAGCACGTGGCCCTGGCCACGGGTGGCGCTCGACGTGGTCGTGGCGAAACCGTGGGTTTGGAGCAGTGCTTCGGTCGCGGTGAGGTTCGCGGTGGCGTGCGCTTTGGTGGGTCGCTCGCCGAAGACGTAGAGCCGTCCTCCCGGCGCCAGCAGGCTGCGTATCCGAGCGATCTGCTGCGCCGCGTCGCCCAACCAGAAGAGGCTGACGTTCACCGCGAAGATCTTGGTGAAGTGGCCGGTCGGTAGGTCGGCCGACTCGAACCCTGCTCGCCGGATCTCGGCTCTACCAGTGTCAATGTGGCCCACGTTCCGTTCGGTGGCGAGCCGCACCATCGTCGCGGCGCGGTCGACGGCGACGATCCGGCCGGTGGTGAGTTGGCCGGCGACCAGGGAGACGGCTGCCCCCCGACCACAACCGATCTCCAGCACCTGGTCGTCGGGCGTGACGGCCATCGTCTGCACCGCCCAGCGCTGCCGATGGGCGGGCGTCACCCCACTCGGTTCGTCCGCCGCGGGCGTCGTGCCACCGCTGGACGAACCCGGATCGCGGGTCGAAAGAGTGGACCTCACGACGTCACTCGCCGGTGCCTTCTGCTCACACCTCTGATTCCACCCTGTCAGCGGAGTCGGTGCACCGTGTCCTCGGTCACCGCACCGGAACGACAGCCGCGACAGGCGATCAGCGCAGGTGATGAAGGTCCGGAGCGGCGGCTCCAGCCGCCGCCACCCCGGACCGGGCGATGCGTCAGGCGATCCGGTAGGCCCGCTGGATCGTCTGGGTGACCGTGTTGCCGGCGGTGTCGGTGGCGGTCAACCGCAGCGAGACGAAACCGGCCCGTCGTGGGTGACTGATCAGCGCGACGTTCCGGATCACCGGCAGGGCGACCCACGTCCGGCCGTCGTCGAACGACGCGGACACGCCGAGCGTGCGGTTCGGCGCTGCCTTCGAACCGGCCTGCCGGTCCAGCGCCACCGGGATCGTCATGGTCCGGCCGGTCCGTGCCGTGTTGGTGTCGTCGAGCACGGGCGTCGGGCGGGCCGTGGTCAGCGGCAGCCGCTCCGGCGACGTGGTGTGCGCCGAGGTGAAGGTCCAGGCCACCGAGACCGACGTCGACAGGGTGTCCGGTGCGCCTCGGGTGGCGGTCGCCTCCAGCCGGTAGGTGGCCTTTCCGGCGGGCACCGCGAAGTCGGCCCACGGGCTGTCCGAGGTGCCGATCTCCTTACCGTCGCGCAGCAGCCGGAACCGCACCGGCTGGTCGTCGCGGCTCGCGGGGCGACCGGTCGCGTCGCCGAACAGGGGCAGCGACGCGATCGAGATGGTGTCGCCGTCGCGGCCCGCGTACCCCAGGGGTGACAGGGTCGGTGCCTGGGTCACGGAGGGCCCGAAGGGTGCCGCGTTCCAGGTCTGGCTGTACGTACGCCCCGACCTGAAGGTCGAATCCTGCGTCGTGAGGTTGTCCCCCTCGACGAACGTGGACGTCCAGACGATGCCGCCGTCGGTGTTGTAGTACTCGGTGCCCGTGAACGGCAGGTCGACAGGCGTGTTCGACCCGATCGGGCCCGAGCCTCCGGGAGCCGACGCGCGGTGGAAACGGGTGGCCGTCGCCGCCGTGGACTGGCTGCGGTAGGTCGCCCTGACCGTGGCGAGGTTCTTCGGTGACAGCTTCCTGGTCAGGCCGGTGAACATGTCGCCCCTGCCGACGTACGCCAGGTCGTAGGTGTAGGGGCTGTTGCGGAAGGTGCCGTCCCGGCCCGGTCGGGCGAGCCCGACGCCCAGCGTCGCTGTGAACTCGGGTGCCGCGACGGCGGGCCCGAGCCGGCCGAAGAAGACGTCAGTGAGGGAGACTCCGCTGAGTTGGACGCCGGGGTAGCGCATGCCGTCGTCCCAGTTGGCGCTCACGTTGATCGAGATCGGCGCGGCGTCGTGCTGCGGCACTGTCAACGCGACGGGCTTGGCGTTGCGGGCGTCGACCGCCTCGGTGATCGGGCCGCGTACGTCCAGGACCGGCTGCGCGAGCAGTGTCGACACGGCACCCTCGTGGATGGTGCTGTACAACGCGTACCGCCCCTTGGGCAGCCGCAGGACGCCGCCGCCCGGTGTCGCGGGGAGGGTGCTGAACTCGCCGGTGGTCAGGTTCGCCGCCACTGTCGTGTACTCGGTGGCCGGTCTGCCGTCGCGTCCGGTGTGGTTGAGCCGTACGTCGTAGCTCTCGATCTCACGGTTCAACACGAAGGGCGTCCGTACCCGCAGGTCGCCGGCACCGGTCGCGGTCAGCGCGCCCTGGTAGACGCCGTCCGGGGCGTCCACGCGGGTGTCCACCGTGATCGTCGCCTCGGCCCGGCCACCGGCCGGCACCACCAGCGTGGCCGGGCTGACGGTGAGCATGCCGGCCGGGGCCGGAGCGATGGCCAGCGTCAGGGTGACCGGTGCGGTGCCCGTGTTGCGGTAGCCGACGACCTGGGTGATCGGGCTGTCGTCGGCGTGCGGCCAGCGCTGCACCGGAAAGTCGATGGCGCCGATGTCGGTGGCGACCGGCTGGGCGACCGCGCGGGCGATGTCCACCCGGCCGGCGCCCTGCTCGTAGATGGTGTCCTCGCCGGTCGGCTTCGCCGAGTCCATCAGGGCGGCCTTGAGCTGCGGCCCGGTCCAGTCCGGGTGCTGGCCGGCGAGAATCGCGGCGGTGCCGGCAACGTGCGGGGTCGCCATCGACGTACCCGACATGGTGGCGTAGTCGCCGCCGGGGGCGGCGGCCACGATGTCGACGCCCGGAGCGCTGATCTCGGGCTTGATGTGGTTGTCGCCGACGCGCGGGCCCCGGCTGGAGAAGTAGGCCCGCTGGTCGTCGGCGTCCACGGCGGCGACGGCGAGAGCGTCGTCGGCGGAGGCCGGCGAGGAGACCGACTTTGGCTTTCCCTCGTTGCCGGCCGCGACCACGAACAGGGTGCCGTACCGGTTGCTCAGCTCCTGGACCGCGGTCTCCAGCGGGTCGAGGCCGGGTGCGTCGTCGCCGCCCACGCTCAGGTTGACCACCCGGGTCTGCGGCGCGAGCCACTGCATGCCGGTGATGATGTCCGAATCCTGGCATTCGGTGGTGGCGCAGACCTTGCCGACGAGCAGCTTCGCCCCCGGCGCGACCCCGCGGTACCTCCCGCCGGAGGCGGCGCCGCTACCGACGATCGTCGATGCCACGTGGGTGCCGTGGCCGACCGAGTCGCCGGGGTCGTTGCCGCCGGTGAAGTCCCTGACCTCGGCGAGGTGGCCGGCGAAGTCGGGGTGGTTGGCGTCGATCCCGGTGTCCAGCACGCCAACGCCGACGAGCTGCGCCGCCGGATCCGCGACGACTTCGGCCTCGACGTCGCGTACGTCTACACCCGGGAGGCGCCCGAGGGCTGGCGCGGCGAG
>NZ_JBEYSL010000605.1:0-3556 GCF_040642735.1 Micromonospora sp. NPDC047753
GGTGCCGATGCCGAAGGCGAGCGCTCCGAAGGCGCCGTGGGTGGCGGTGTGCGAATCGCCACAGACGATCGTCATGCCCGGCTGGGTGCCCCGCCCCGCGCCGGCCGCGCCGCGGCCGACGTCGGCGAGCCCCACACCCACGCCGACCCCGTCCACCTCCGTGCCGGCCCCGCTACCGGGGTTCGTGGTGCTGACCGACGTCGACCCGCGCATCCACGCCGACATCCGGTACGCCACGCCGCACAACTTCGTCGGCCGGCCGATCGCCGGCTACCGGGAGCCGCTGTGCCTGCTCACCCGGCAGGCGGCCGAGGCCCTGCGCCGCGTACAGGACGCCGCGCTGACCGGTGGGCACAGCCTCAAGGTGTACGACTGCTACCGCCCGCAACCGGCGGTGGACGACTTCGTCGCCTGGTCGAAGCGCCCCGACGAGCAACAGACCAAGGCCGAGTTCTACCCGGACCTGGCCAAGAACCGGCTCTTCGCCGACGGTTACATCGGCGCGCCCACCGCGCACAGCCGCGGCAGCACCCTGGACCTGACCCTTGTCGACGAGCCCGCCGCCAGCCAACCTCCGTACCGGGTCGGGCAACCACTGGTCGCCTGCACCGCGCCGCGCGGGCAGCGCTTCGCCGACAACAGCATCGACATGGGTACGGGCTTCGACTGTTTCGACCCGCGGGCGCACACTGCCGACCCCCGCATCACCGGGACGGCACGGGACAACCGTCGCTTGTTGCAGCGGCTGATGACCGACGCCGGGTTCGTCAACTACGACCGTGAGTGGTGGCACTACAGCCTGAGCGACGAGCCGTACCCGGACACGTTCTTCGCCGCCCCGGTCGCCCGCTCCTCGGTCGGCTGACGTCAGGTCCAGTAGAGGACCCGGCAGGCCGGCACGCGGGCGGTGAGTTCGGTGGTGAACCAGTCGCGCAGCTCGGTCATCTGCTCGCGAGGGTAGACGTACTTCACCGCGCCGAACTTGCCGTGCTTGCGGGTGCGGGACTCCTCGTCCATCTCCAGCCGGGTACGCGGGTACCAGCCGAGCAGCACCTCCTTGCTGCCCGGCGTGAACCGGTGGGTGATCAGCTCGGCGGTCAGGTCCAGGTCGGGCACCCCGTCGACCGCCGCGCGGACCTGGTCGAGCAGTTCGCCGTAGCGTTCCCGCCAGTGCGGCAGCGCGATGATCGGCGCGATGGTCAGCCCGACCGGGTAACCGTCGAGGGCGAGCCGGCGCAGCGCGGCCAACCGGTCCGGCACCCGGGCGGTGCCGCCCTCGAACCGTTCGCTCACCGGTGCGCAGTTGACGCTGAAGCGGACCCGGGTCCGACCGGCGTGCGGCAGCCCCACGAAGGTGTCCACATCGGCGTACTTGGTGGTCCAGCGCAGTTGCACGGGGGCGTCCCAGTCGGCGAAGTGCTGCACCGCGCGCCGCCAACTGCCGGTCAGGTGCTCCAGGGCGAGCGGGTCGGTGTAGCAGGACGCCTCGAAGGTGGTGCCCTCGTCGGCGCGCCGCGCGTTGCGGCTGGTCACCGTGCCGCGCCCGGCGTACGCGGCCAGCCCGGCGAGGATGTCGTCGAGGTCGGCGTACACCCGGGTCACCGGCGGGCCGGACAGGGATCCGGCGAGGTAGCAGTACTGGCAGTGCGCCGGGCAGCCCTCGGCCAGGTCGACCCGCCAGTCGGCGCTGGGCGCGATGGGTTGCAGCACGCGCCGCGAGGGTGGGCTCACCACTATCGCCAGCGTCGACTTGGCCCGGGCGTAGGTCTCCCGGTCGGTCTGCCCGCGTACCCCGGTGAGCCGGTTGGCGCGCAGGTGTTCCACCTCGATTCCGAGTGCCCGCACCCGTTCGACGATCCGCTGGCCGTGCGGGTGGTCGAGCGCGGCGGGGGTGGCCACCACCCGGCTCGGGGTCCAGCGGCGCGCCGACCGGGTCGGCGGCGCGAGGCCGGCGAGGTCGCGGGTCGGCACGCGTTCGCCACTGGCGTCGTGCGGCGCGGCGGGCACGTCCACGGCGAGCGGCTGGTCGACGTCGACGCCGTCCGGGCTGGTCACCGGGCCGGGGTACCCGCTGCCGCAGGAATCCCACCCGTTCGGGCGATCGGCGATTGACGCGATCAGGTCAGAGGAATAACCTTTCGTCTATCTGTAAACCTTGTGAACAGATGTACCTCGACGCGGCGGCGCGCGTCCCCACCGAAGGGACGATCAGGTGATCGCAGAACTCTCCTCCCATACCAGACGAATCCTGTCGTTGTTCGTCGCCCTGGTCGTCGCGCTGACCGCCGGTGTCGCTGTCAGCGCCTCGCGAAGCGCGCAGGCCGCGCCGACGTTCAAGGTCCTGGCCTTCTACAACGGCACCTGGGACGCCGCGCACATCGACTTCGTCAAGGACGCCCGGGCCTGGTTCCCGCAGGCCGCCGCCCAGCACGGTTTCTCCTGGGAGGCCACCAACAACTGGAGCCTGCTGAACACCTCCAACCTGGCCCAGTACAAGGTCGTCATGTTCCTGGACGACGCGCCGCCCACCGCGCAGCGGGCCGCGTTCCAGCAGTACATGCAGAACGGCGGTGCGTGGCTGGGCTTCCACGTCAGCGCGTGGACCGACAACCCGTCGAGCTGGAGCTGGTACTACAACACCTTCCTCGGCACCGGCTCGTTCCAGACGAACACCTGGGGACCCACCCGGGTCACGATGCGCGCCGACAACCGCACCCACGCCGCCACCCGGAACCTCCCGGCGACGTTCCCGTCGTCGATCAGCGAGTGGTACTCCTGGAGCAACGACCTGCGGCAGAACCCCAACATCGACATCCTCGCCTCGGTCGACCCGTCCAGCTTCCCGGTCGGCACGGACCCCAACCAGTCCTGGTACGGCGGCTACTACCCGCTCGTCTGGAGCAACCGGCAGTACAAGATGCTCTATGCCAACTTCGGTCACAACGCGATGAACTACAGCACCAACACGGGGCTGTCGTCCACCTTCGACAGCGCGCAGCAGAACCAGCTGCTGATCGACGGGCTGCACTGGCTGGCCGGCGTCGGCACCGTCCCGCCGACCACGCCCCCGCCCGCCGACGGCATCTCGCCGACCGCCTGGCACACGGTTGTCAACCGGGGCAACGGCAAGTGCATGGACGCGCGGGCCGCGGCCAGCGCGAACGGCACGGCCATCCAGCAGTACGCGTGCAACAGCAGCACCGCGCAGCAGTACCAGTTCGTGCCTACCAGCGGCGGGTACCTGCGGGTCAACAACCGCAACAACAGCGCCCAGGTGCTCGACGTGACCGACCGGTCGACAGCCGACTCCGCACCCATCCAGCTGTGGTCCTACAGCGGCGGCAACAACCAGCAGTGGCGGGCCGAGCCCGAGGGCGGCGGCTACTACCGCCTGGTCAACCGCTCCAGCGGCAAGTGTCTCGACGTGCCGGGCGCATCCACGGCGGACAGCGTCCAGCTCATCCAGTACGCCTGCAACGGCACCGCGGCGCAGTCCTTCCGACTGGTGCCGCAGTCATAGCCCCACCGCCACGTCCGCGCCGGGGTGAACCGCGAC
>NZ_JBEYSL010000606.1:0-3543 GCF_040642735.1 Micromonospora sp. NPDC047753
GCTCCTGCTCACCAGCGCCCCGGCCGGGATAGTGGAATCGGACGCGTACCCCGTCCCGACAGGCGCGGGCGAGTGTCACCAGCAGTTCCGCGTCGATCTCGGCGACCGGGCCGATGAGGGTGTCGGTGGCACCGTGCACCGCCCGGACCTCGGCGCGGAGCCGCGATGGCATCACCTGATCGAGCTTCGCGAGTGCCCGCAGGGCGGCCTCGCTCGCCCCGGCGACAGTGCCCCCGGCGGCGAGCCGCAGGGACACCGCCGTGGCGATTGCCTCCTCGTCGTCGAGGAGCAGCGGCGGCAGCCGGGTGCCGGCGCCGAGTCGGTAGCCGCCGCCGACGCCCGACACCGCGTGCACCGGGTAGCCGAGCGCCCGCAGACGCTGCACGTCGCGGCGTACGCAACGGCCGGTGACCCCCAGCTCCGCGGCCAGTTCGGCAGCCGTCCAGGACAGTCGTCGTTGCAGCAGCGCCAGCAGGCGCAGCACCCGCTCGGTCGTCGCCTCGACGGTCACTCGTCGATCGTTGCACTGATAGCGGAACAACACTGTCCGCTATCCGCGAGAGGCTGGGATCATGACCGACCAGAACACGAAGCAGGGATCCGCCGTGATCCGCGACGTCCAGATCACCTTCGACTGCGCCGACCCGGCGAGGTTGGCCACCTTCTGGGCCGAGACGCTCGGCTACCAGGTACAAGCCCCACCCGGAGACTTCGAGTCCTGGGATCAGGCGCTGGAGGCGATGGGTGTGCCGCCGGAGAACCGCAACGACGCGTCAGCGGTGGTCGACCCCGAGGGCTCGCGACCACGGCTGTTCTTTCAGCGGGTGCCGGAGCACAAGCAGGTGAAGAACCGCGTCCACCTCGACGTCCGCGCGGCCCCCGGGCTGGAGGGTGAGGAGCGGATGGCGGCCCTGGAGGCCGAGGCCGAACGGCTCGTCTCGCATGGCGCCAAGCGACTCGATCGGCACGAGCCCACTCCCCCGTTGGGCGCCGGCCATCTCATCATGGCCGACCCGGAGGGCAACGAGTTCTGCCTCGACTGACGGGGCGTCTGCCCAGCTCACTGCCGCACCAGGCCGGCGTCATGCGAACATGTGTACGTGTCGCCCGGCGCCAGCATCCTGCACGCCGACCTGGACGCGTTCTACGCGTCGGTCGAGCAGCGCGACCATCCGCGCCTGCGCGGGCGACCGGTGATCGTCGGTGGTGGCGTGGTGCTCGCGGCCAGCTACGAGGCGAAGGCGCGGGGCGTCCGCAGCGCGATGGGCGGCCAGCAGGCGCGTCGGCTCTGTCCGGACGCGATCGTCGTGCCACCGCGGATGTCGGCGTACACGGCGGCGAGCCGCGCGGTCTTCGAGATCTTCCGGGAGACCACCCCGCTGGTCGAAGGGCTCTCCATCGACGAGGCGTTTCTCGACGTGGGGGGTCTGCGGCGGCTGGTCGGGCCACCGGCCGAGATCGCCGAACGACTACGCCGGGAGGTCCGCGACCGGGTCCACCTGCCGATCACCGTGGGGGTGGCCCGCACGAAGTTCCTGGCCAAGGTGGCCAGCGGCGTAGCGAAACCGGACGGCCTGCTGGTGGTCGCACCGGACGCCGAGCTGGCGTTCCTGCACCCGCTGCCGGTGGAACGGCTCTGGGGCGTCGGCCCGGTCACGGCCGCCAAGCTGCGCGAACGCCGGATCCGTACCGTCGGGGAGGTGGCCCGCCTCGGGGAGGCGGCGCTGGTCTCGCTGCTCGGTGCGGGCGCCGGCCGGCACCTGCATGCGTTGGCGCACAATCGCGACCCCCGGGCGGTGCAGGTGGGGCGGCGGCGCGGTTCGATGGGCGCGCAGCACGCGCTCAGCCGTGCCCCGCACACCTCCACGGAGCTGGACGCCATCCTCGCCGGCCTGGTCGACCGGGTCAGCCGGCGGATGCGGGCGGCCGGGCGTTCCGGCCGCACCGTGGTGTTGCGGCTGCGCTTCGGCGACTACACCCGGGCGACCCGCTCGCACACGGTGCGTAAGGCGACGGCGGACACGACGCCGCTACTCGCCGCCGCGCGTGCGCTACTGCGCGCGGCGCTGCCCGAGATCGATCGCCGTGGCATCACCTTGATCGGTGTCTCCGTGGGCAACCTCGACGACAACCCGGTCCAGCCCGAGCTGCCGTTCCAGCCGGACTCCGGGTCCGATCTGGACGTTGCGGTCGACGCGGTCCGCGACCGATTCGGATCAGCGGCGCTCACGCGTGCGGTGTTGCTCGGTCGGGAGCCGAGCGTGGAGATGCCGCTTCTGCCGGACTGACCGATAAGCGTGCGGCGTCCACGGCCGAGCTGCGATCAGAGACACATCACAGCAGGTCGGCGGTTTAGCCGGCGGCTGACGGGTGACCCTTGTGGGGTACAGCCTGACGAGGGGGGCCACCATGTCCGACGACACCAGCAACCGACCGAGTCGCACCGCCGAGCGTCCGCACGACGTGACCGACCCGCTGCTGTGGCAGCTGGCGATCGATGTGTTGAGCGCACACGAGCCGGACGACGAGGGCCAGTGCCGCAACCTCCAGTGCGCCGGGCAGTCCTGGCCGTGCGCGGCCCGCACCGGCGCCGAGCACTCGCTGCGACTGGCGCGCGGCGCCTCCGCCTCGGTCGAGGGGACCATTGACGGAACCGACAGCGACGACGTCGACACGGATGGGCGTCGCGAGGCGGCGGTACCGGCCCCCCGCTGGGGCTGGAACGCCGGCCCGGTGGCGTCGCACCGGGGGTCGAAGGCGTCCGCTTCGGCGGCATGACCCCGACCTGCGTACCGAACCGCACACGCGGGAACGCTCGGCCGGTGATCCGGCCGAGCGTTCGCAATTGACGTTCGAGCAGGAATTCGTAGATCGATGGTCGCGATGCTTCGAGGCACACGGGGTCGACCCCGGTAGCCCATCCTCAGGAGGAGAGCATGCCGATCCATCGAAGCAACCTCGGCCGCCGCAGCGCCGCCGCCATTCTCGCGACAGTGCTCGCCAGCGCCGGCCTGGCCCTGGCCGCGCCGACCGCCGCGCAGGCCGCCACCACCTGCACCAGCCTGACCTACTACAAGGTCGGTGGTTACCCGGGTGAGATGCACGTGCCGACCGTCGGCTGGCAGGACGGCAACAAGACCTGCTACCTGAAGTACGGCAACTCCAACAGCGCGGTCAAGGTGTTGCAGGAGGCGCTGAACAACTGCTACTCGCAGTCGCTGCGGCTCGACGGTCAGTACGGCACCAACACCCGCAACGCCGTCTTGTACGCACAGCGCGTGATCAACGACACCTGGTCGTGGGCGGACATCGCCGAGGACGGCGAGTACGGCCCGCAGACCCGGGCGTGGATGGGCTTCGCGACCTTCGGGGTCAACGGTGGTCCGGTCATCCCGAACGTCTGCTACTACCCGGGCTGACCGCACGACGGCGCCGGTCGGAATCCCCCGTTGGATTCCGACCGGTGTGGATCGGCGGGGAGCCCCGCCGGATGCGCGACGCGCGCTTGGGGCGACGACTGACGGCTGCTGGACCGGACCGGTG
>NZ_JBEYSL010000607.1:0-3542 GCF_040642735.1 Micromonospora sp. NPDC047753
GACGATCATGGTGCGGATCGTCGCCGTCGGTGTGGCAGCCGGCGAGGTTGCCCAGATGATCAGCAGCACCGCGATGATCGGCACCACGATCGGTACACCCTTGAGTGAGCTGATCAGGACGTTGCGGCTGCGCTCCACCCCCGGCGGGGTACGCGTCCGCAACGTCGCGCACCCGGTGATCAAGCAGGCGTACAGCGTCTTTCACGTTGGCGATCAACTCGACACCGACCAGGTTTCCCCGATCGGCCAGTCGGGTAGTCAGAGGTCATGGAGCTGATTCTCTGGATTCTCGCAGTCGTACTCGTGGTCGCCGGCATCCTCGCGCTGTTCCGCCGGCAGATCCTGTGGGGCATCGTCCTCATCGTTGTCGGGCTGTTGGTCGGCCCGGGTGGTGTCAGCATCTTCAATTAGCGCTCGTACCTCTAACACCGGGACCCGTCGGGGTCGCCGCGACCGGAGCTTCGTCCTCCCGACAGAAGCACCGGCCGCGGCGATCCCGGCGCTTTTTTGTGGCTGCCGGCCCGGTGAACCGCCCTCCTTCCGCTCGGCGGTTTGAGCCGACCCCGAGGGGAAATATCTCGACCATGGAGATGTCTCAGGACGCGCCGGCGGCCTCCGGGCGGCGGGCGTGGTGGGCCCTCGCCGGTTTCGCGGCGGCGGTCTTCGTCGCGGCCGCGATCGGCGGCCTGGGCGTGCAGGGCACCACCGGGGAGTACGCGAACCTGCGGCAGCCCGGCTGGGCCCCGCCCTCGTGGCTCTTCGGCCCGGTCTGGTCATTGCTCTACGCGCTGATCGCGGTGGCCGGCTGGCTGGTGTGGCGCCGGGTCGGCTTCTCCCCCGCCCTCTGGGCGTGGACCGCCCAACTGGTGCTCAACGCGATCTGGACCCCGCTGTTCTTCGGCGCCGGGCAGTACGGTCTCGCGTTCGCCGAGATCGTGCTGATGTGGCTGGCGATCGGCCTGACCGTGGTGCTGTTCGCCCGGGTGTCCCGGGTGGCGACGGCGCTGCTGCTGCCGTACTGGGCCTGGGTCACCTTCGCCGCCGCGTTGAACCTGGCGATCTGGCAGCTCAACAACTGACCGCACGGTCCCCGGCGGCGACGCCCGCCGGGGACCGTGACAGTCACCGGGTCAGCAGCGGGGCACTCCCGGGATGTAGCCGTCGGAGCCGGTGTACACGTACGCGTCGGCGATGTAGCGGCCGGAGCCGATCCGGTCCCAGATCGAGCTGGTGCCGTACGTGCCGGTGACCGTGGTGCCACTGGTCTGGCAGGCGATCGTCACCCGGGTGCCGTCGGCGACGGTGCCCACCGAGGCGTACCCCGTGCCGGGGCCGGAGCGGACGGTCAGTGGCGTGCCGCTGGTGTCGACGGTGCCGTTGCCGCTGCCCGAGGAGCACCCGTTGTTACTGGTGTAGCTCTTGGTGCCCCAGTACAGCGCGAGGGTGCCATTGAAGCGGACCTGGATGTCGGCGCCGTTGAGGCGCTGCTCGTAGTGCAGGTGGGGGCCTGTCGATCCGCCGGTGCTGCCGACCCAGCCGAGCACCTTGCCGTACCCGACAGTCTGCCCGACGGAGACGTTGAAGCCGCTGAGGTGGGCGTAGTACGTGCTGTAACCGCCCCCGTGGTTGATTCGGACGTACTTGCCGTAGCTGGTGCCGCCGAGGTCGGTCACCCGGTCGACGGTGCCGGGGGCGCTCGCCACCACCGGGTCGCCCTGGTCGTCGGTGCGGTTGAAGTCGACGGCGTACGCCGGGCTGTGGTCCGACCGGGTCTGCCCGGACCAGGACTGCCCGCACGGGAACGGCACCCTGAAGGTCGGCGCGGCCAGGGCCGGGGTCGCCGGCACCAGCGCTCCCCCGACGAGGAGACCCGTCACCAACAGGCTGATCCACCGCTTTCGCATACAGCTCCTCCTATGTCGAAAACCTTCGATCCGATGGGGTCAGCCTGACAGATATCGTCAATCTTCGAAAGAGTCCTCAGCTTGTCCCGGACGCGCGCCCACCAGGCAGCCCGCAGGTTTCCGGATTGTTACTCGCTCGTGTCTGACAGGGGGTGGACCGGGCCGGATGCAAGCGCTTACATGTGTGCACGCCCAATCGGACCGGCGACGGGTCACCAGCACGACCGCGCCGGCTAGGAAGGAGGACGGCATGGCGGTCTTTACCAGACCACGCCAGGCCTTCGTGATCGCCGGTGTAGTCGGGCTGGCGCTCAGCGCCACCGCCTGCGGTACCGGCGACGACAAGAAGAGCAGCAAAGCGGGTTCCGCGGAGTGCGCCGCATACGACAAGTACGAGGGCCACGACGGCAAGAAGGTCTCCATCTACGCGTCCATCCGTGACGCCGAGGCCGACCTGCTCAGGAACTCCTGGAAGACGTTCGAGGACTGCACCGGCATCGAGATCGACTACGAGGGCAGCGGCGAGTTCGAGGCGCAGCTCCCGGTCCGGGTCGACGGTGGCAACGCCCCCGACATCGCCTTCGTGCCCCAGCCGGGCCTGGTGAAGCGCTTCGCGGACGCCGGCAAGCTGAAGAACCTGAGCGCCGACACCAAGGCCCTCGCCGAGCAGAACATGCCGGCCGACTGGCTGAAGTACGGCACCGTCAACGGGACGCTCTACGGCGTGCCGCTCGGCGCCAACGTGAAGTCCTTCGTCTGGTACTCGCCGAAGACGTTCAAGGAGAAGGGCTGGGAGGTTCCGACCACCTGGGACCAGCTCATCGCCCTGAGCGACAAGATCGCCGCCAGCGGCATCAAGCCGTGGTGCGCGGGCGTCGAGTCCGGTGACGCCACCGGCTGGCCGGCCACCGACTGGATCGAGGACGTGCTGCTGCGGACGGGCGGCCCCGAGGTCTACGACCAGTGGACCACCCACACCATCCCGTTCAACGACCCGAAGATCGTCGACGCGGTCGACCGGGCCGGCAGCATCCTCAAGAACGACAAGTACATGAACGGCGGCTTCGGCGGCGTCAAGAGCATCACCACCACCGCCTTCCAGGAGGCGGGCCTGCCGGTGACCACCGGCAAGTGCGCGATGCACCGACAGGCGTCGTTCTACGCCAACCAGTTCCCCGAGGGCACCAAGGTGGCCGAGGACGGCGACGCGTTCGCCTTCTACCTCCCGGCCATCGACCCGGCCAAGGGCAAGCCGGTGCTGGGCGCTGGCGAGTTCGTCGTCGGCTACGCCGACCGTCCCGAGGTCCAGGCCGTGCAGACCTACCTCGTCTCGGCGGAGTACGTGAACAGCCGCGCGAAGCTCGGCAACTGGGTCACGGCGAACAACAAGCTGGACATCACCAACGTCGCCAGCCCGATCGACAAGCTCTCCGTCCAGATCCTTCAGGACAAGACGGGCACCTTCCGCTTCGACGGATCCGACCTGATGCCGGCCGCCGTCGGCGCGGGAACGTTCTGGAAGGGCATGGTCGAGTGGCTGAACGGCAAGGCCGCCAACACCCCCGGTGTCATCGCGGTGACCGGGACGACCAGGGGCGGCGCGTTCTGGTCCGGTTCGGTCCAGGGGCCGGAGGCGGT
>NZ_JBEYSL010000608.1:0-3533 GCF_040642735.1 Micromonospora sp. NPDC047753
TGACCACACCGACCATCCGATCGCCCCGGGCCGCCAGGTTCTCCAGGACCCAGCTGCGCGGCTACGAGCGCTTCGGCTCCATCTGCTCCGGCGGCCGGTACGACAATCTGGCCAGCGCCGGCGCCGTCTCGTACCCGGGGGTGGGGATCTCGATCGGTGTGACCCGGCTGCTCGGTCTGCTCTTCGGCGCGGGGGAGCTGTCGGTCTCGCGGGAGGTGCCGACCGCCGTGCTCGTCGCGGTGACCAGCGAGGAGCACCGTACGGCCAGCAACCGGGTGGCCGAGGCGCTGCGGCGGCGCGGGGTGCCTACCGAGGTGTCGCCGAGTGCGGCGAAGTTCGGCAAGCAGATCCGTTACGCCGAGCGGCGCGGCATCCCGTACGTGTGGTTCCCCGGTGCCGAGGGAGCGCCGGACGAGGTGAAGGACATCCGCTCCGGTGAGCAGGTCACGGCCGGTGCGGGGGAGTGGACGCCACCTGCGGGAGACCTCAAACCCACTGTCGGGTGAGTGCCCCCACTGGCGCTGACGGCCGCGGGGACCTACGGTAGCGTAAGTTACGCCACCGTAGGGAGTTTCTCGTGACCGTCAGCACCACAGTGAGCCAGACCGCGCTGCTCGTCGAGTTGGAGCCGGTTGTCGCCCGCAACCTGGACCGCCACCTCTCGCTCGCCAAGGAGTGGTTCCCGCACGAGTACGTGCCGTGGAGCGAGGGGCGGACCTTCGACGGCCCGCTCGGCGGCGAGGCGTGGTCACCGACCGACTCCACCATCCCGGACGTGGCCCGCACCGCGCTGATCGTGAACCTGCTGACCGAGGACAACCTGCCCTCGTACCACCACGAGATCGCCACCCTGTTCGGTCGCGACGGCGCGTGGGGCACCTGGGTGCACCGGTGGACCGCCGAGGAGGGCCGGCACGGCGTCGCGATCCGCGACTACCTGACCGTCAGCCGGGCGGTCGACCCGGTGGCGTTGGAGCGGGCCCGGATGACGCACATGTCGGAGGGCTACACCAACGCCCACGGCGACGAGGTGCTGCACTCGCTGGCGTACGTCTCGTTCCAGGAGCTGGCGACCCGGATCTCGCACCGTAACACCGGCAAGGCCACCGGCGACCCCACCTGCGAGGCGCTGCTGGCCCGGGTGGCCGCCGACGAGAACCTGCACATGGTCTTCTACCGCAACCTGCTCGCTGCCGCGTTCGAGCTGGCCCCGAGTCAGGCCATGCGGGCCGTCGCCGACGTGGTGGCCGACTTCCAGATGCCGGGCAGCGGCATCGACGGGTTCGCCCGCAAGTCGGTGGCGATCGCCCTGGCCGGCATCTACGACCTGCGCCAGCACCGCGACGAGGTGCTGCAGCCGGTCCTGCGTCAGTGGGACGTCTTCAACGTGACCGGCCTCAACGCCGACGGTGAGGCCGCCCGTGAGCAGCTCGCCGCCCAGCTGGAGAACCTGGACCGCGCCGCGAGCCGCTTCGAGGAGAAGCGCGACGCCCGAGCCGCCCGCCTAGCCCTCCGCTAAAAGCCCGACCCCCCACCCCCACCCAGGCCCCCAGCCCCCCAGGCCCCCTTGCTCGCGTTGATCAAGAGGTTTCGGTCACCGGAGTCCGGTTTCCTGACGCAAACCTCTTGATCACCGCAGCGAGGGCGGGCGTCTGGGGAGGGGAGGGTGGGGTCAGGGGAGGGGGAGGAGGAGGCAGGTGCTGGTGGCGTGGGCTACCAGGCGGTCGGTGGCGTCGGTGATGCGCGCCTCGGCCAGGGCCGTACGGCGGCCGCGTTGCAGCACGGTGCCCTCGCAGCGCAGGGTGCCGCTGTCGACGGTGACCGGGCGGAGGAACTTCACGTTGAGGTCCAGCGAGGTGTAGCCGACGCCGGCGGGCAGGGTGGTGTGCACGGCGCACGGCGCACGCCGCGGCGGTGTCCAGCAGGGTCGAGAGCACGCCACCGTGGACGCTGCCGAGCGGGTTGTAGTGGAACTCCTGTGGAGTCAGCTCGACGACGACCCGGCCCTCGTCGGCTTCCATCCTGGCCATGTCGAGAAGGTGCATCACCGGCGGCGCGGCCAGCTCGCCGGCGATCATCGCCCGGAGCATGTCGAGGCCGCTTCGCCGACCGACCTGGGCGGCGTTGGCCGCCGGGTCCGCCCACGTGAAGGTACGGCTGCGCACTGGGTCCTGCGTCTGCGTCATGGACGCAGCCTGGCAGCCGGTTGCTGAGTCTGTCAACGAGATCTAGCCTGGTCGGATGCGACCCGCGGCTCTGGACTGGTCAGTGGAGAACTGCACCATCGCCCGCGCGATGGGGGTCCTCGGTGAGCGCTGGACGCTGGTGGTCCTCCGTGAGGTGTTCACCGGCGTACGCCGCTTCGACGACATGCGGGTGCGCACCGGCATTCCGCGCCAGGTGCTGACCAATCGGCTCGCCACCCTGGTGGAGCAGGGCGTGCTCAGTCGCGAGCCGTACCGGGAGCCCGGCAGTCGGCTGCGCCACGAGTACCGGCTCACGGACAAGGGCCTGGACCTGTGGCCGGTGCTGGTCGCCGTCCTCGCCTGGGGTGACCGCTACCTCGCCGACGCGGAGGGCCCACCGCTGCGCGTCACGCACCGCGACTGCGGCGCCGAGGTACGCGCCGACCTGCGCTGCGCCGACGGTCACGACGTGGGGCGGCCACGTGACGTGGTACCCAGCCCGGGCCCCGGCGCCCGACGCCGCACCCCCTGACCCGACGCCCGCCGCGCCCCGCGCTGAGCGGCGACTCGGAGAAGACATCGATGACCGTACGCGCCGAAAGTGCGGCGGTCGCCGATTGGTGTGACGGTGGCTGTTCACCAGCGTGTCGGGGGTGTTGCGGCCGCGCGGCCAGCCGAGGTCGACGAATTCGGGCGAATCCAAGCCTTGTTAATGATCTTAAGTATGTGAATACTTCAGTCTCATCCGGCCGGTTTCCCCAGATCGGCCGGGTTGCCCTCGGGTCAGCCGCCCCCGGCAGACCCGCTCCCCCGCCCAGGAGGTTTGTTACATGCGACCCACGAGGTCCTCATTCCGTGTTGCGGCCACAGTCGCCGTTTCCGGAACCCTGGTCGTCGGCTCGCTCATCGGCGCGCCCGCCCAGGCCGCTCCTGCCGCGTCGCCCGACGCCGCCGCCGCGATCTCCGCGGAACTCGGCGACCGTTCCGCCGGCTCGTACATCGACGCCAGCGGCAAGTCCGTCGTTACGGTGACCGATGCCGCCGCCGCCAGCAAGGCGAGCAAGGCCGGCGCCGTCGTCCGCTACGTCACCCGCGGCGCCGCCGAGCTCAACCGGGCCACGGCCGAGCTGGAGCGCTCCGCCAAGATCCCGGGCACCGCCTGGTGGAGTGACCCGGTCACCAACCAGGTCGTCGTCTCCGTCGACAGCACCGTCACCGGTGCCAAGCTGGAGCGGGTCAAGGCCGCCGCCGCGCGCGCCAACGGCGCAACATCCCGGTAACCAGTGAGTCCGATCTACCTGGCCCAGGATCCGACGCTGGCCGACTTCGGCCGGGATCCGTGGTGGC
>NZ_JBEYSL010000609.1:0-3531 GCF_040642735.1 Micromonospora sp. NPDC047753
CCGACACCGGGGTGCCCAGTCGCACGGTCGGGCAGGGCTGCACGGCCAACGACCTGATCGACGACGAGAGCACCTGGACCGACCACAACGGTTTCGTCCGGCACGTCACGGCGGTCGCCCGCGTCTTGCAGGACGATGATCTGCTCAGCACCCGTGAAGCGGGCACCCTCACCCGTCTGGCCGCCGCGTCGGAGATCGGCCGGGACGGGCACACCGGGTACGAGCCGCTCTTCGACGGCACCGCCGAGTCGCTGCGCGGTTGGCAGCAGGCGCCGTCGGGCCAGTTCGACATCCAGCCGGACGGGTCGCTGCGCTCCAGCGGTGGCCTGGGCATGCTCTGGCACACCAAGGAGTTGGGCGACTTCTCGCTGAAGTTGCAGTTCCGGGACATCGCCCCAGGCACCGGCCGGGCCAACACCGGAGTCTTCATCCGGTTCCCGGACCTGCGAACGCCCCTGGACCAGCGGCCACCGGACAGCTGCGGCACTGTCGGATCGGCGCGGACCTCGCCGGCCTGGATGGCGATCTACTGCGGACACGAGATCCAGATCTACGACGGTGACACCGGTGAGCCGCAGAAGACCGGCTCGGTCTACAACTTCGACCCGGTGCCGCTGGCCCAGGCCGGCGTGACGCCGAAGAACGAGTGGAACGACTACGAAATCCGCGCCGTCGGGCAGCACTACACGATGATCCGCAACGGCGTGGTGATCAACGAATTCGACAACACGCCGGGCAAGCAGTCGTCGCGAGCCGGCGACCCGCCGACCGACCTGCGGCAGTTCCTGCGCGGCTTCATCGGCCTGCAGAACCACGGTGACAACGACCTGACCGAGTTCCGCAACATCCGTGCGCGAGAACTCTAGGAGTGACGATGACCCGACGACTGACGGCCGCGCTGGCGGCGTTCCTGCTCACGGTGATCCCGTTGGCAGTGACGCCCGCCTCCGCCGCCCCGCGCGTCGCCGCCGACCAGGTGTTGACCTGGACCGCCGACGACAGCATCACCCGATACAGGTCCGCGCCCACCACGGCGGTGGCCGGAGCGACCACGATCATCTGGGAGAACAGCGCGGCCACCGGCAACACCACCGGGATGCCGCACACCCTGACCTTCGACACCAGCACCGAGGGCTACAACCACGACGTCACACTCAATATCCTGGCCAGCCCGTTCGACGCCAACGACGGCCGCCACCAGGCGACTGTGACGCTGACCCCGGGCCGGTACCGGTACTTCTGCTCGATCCCCGGCCACAGCTCCATGGTCGGTGAACTGGTGGTCACCGAGGGCGGTGGCGGTGGCGACACCACCGCGCCGACAGTGACCGCCGCGGTCTCCGGCGACCAGGACCAGGACGGCAACTACGTCGGCGCGGCCACTGTGACAGTGACGGCCACCGACGCCGACTCGGGGGTCCAGACCGTCGAGTACCAGGTCGACGACACCAGCTTCCTGCCGTACACCGAGCCGGTGCGGGTGACAGCGATCGGCGACCACGCGGTGCAGTTCCGCGCCACCGACCAGGCCGGCAACACCAGCGCCGTCGGCTCGGTGGCGTTCCGGATCGTCGAGCCGGGGGAGGAGGACACCACAGCGCCGGTGGTCACGGCCGCGCTGGCCGGCGACCGCGACGGCGACGGCAACTACATCGGTACGGCCACCGCCACGCTGACCGCCACCGACAGCGGATCCGGTGTCGCCACCATCGAGTACGCCCTGGACGGGGCGGCCTTCACCGCGTACGCGAACCCGATCGTGGTGAACACGGCCGGGATGCACATGCTGCACTACCGGGCCACCGACGTCGCCGGGAACACCTCGGCGGAGCAGATGTCCCACTTCACCGTCGTCGAGCCGCCGGCCGAGGACACGACTCCACCCACCGTCGCCGCCACCGTGGCCGGTGACCGGAACGACGACGGCGGGTACGTCGGCGGCGCGACCGTCACCGTCACGGCCAGCGACACCGAGTCGGGCGTGGCGACGATCGAGTACGCGCTCGACACGGGAGGCTGGACGGCGTACGCCGCTCCGGTCGCCGTCCGCGCACCCGGCGCGCACACAGTCCGGTACCGGGCGACCGACGCGGCGGGGAACTCCTCCACCGAGCAGTCGACGTCGTTCACAGTGGTGGCCGACAGCACCGACCGCTGCCCCGACTCGGACACCCGGGCCACTGTGGTCATCGACGGTGGCGACACCGGCGTGCCCAACGTGGACACCGGTGACGGCTGCACCATCAACGATCTGATCGACGAACACGCCGACTACCCCGGCCACGCCGAATTCGTCCGACACGTCGAAGCGGTCACCGCCGCACTCGTGACCGGCGGCACGCTCGACCGGCGGCAGCAGGGCGCCATCGTCCGGGCCGCGGCCCGATCGGACGTCGGCGCATGAGTCCTCGAACCTCACCGACAGGGAGTACCACGATGCCCGGACGTACCGTCGCCAAGCTCGCCACCGTGAGCGCCGTGATCGCGGCCTCGGTGCTGGCCGTGGCGCCCACCGCACACGCCGACCTGGTCACCCACTGCATCGGCACCGGCGGCGCGGTGACCGTGCCCAACGACCTGCTCGTGCCCGCCGGCGAGTCCTGCGCGCTCACCGGCACCACGATCACCGGCAACGTCACCGTCGCGGCCGGCGGCAACCTGGTGGTGACCGGTGGCCGGGTCAGCGGTGAGGTACGCGTCGCCGCCGACGGCTACCTCGACGCGACCGAGACGACAGTCGACGGCCAGGTGGTGCTCGCCGCCGGGGGGTACGGCATCTTCCTGAAGGACGCCCGCACTGGCACTGTCACCGTACGGCCGAAGGGCTCCACGACCATCGACAGCTTCCTGTTCGCCGAGGCGTCGACGGTCACCGGGCACGTCAACGTCGGCGCCGGCGAGGTCCGGCTGGAGCGGGGCACCCAGGTGCAGCGCAACCTCAGCAGCACCGGCACCTACTACACCGACCTGCACGACTCGTTCGTCGACGGCACGCTGTCGGTGCTCAACAGCGCCACCGGCAGCGTCGTGTGTGGCAGCGCCGTCCAGGGCCGGGCCACCTTCGCCGGCAACCTGGGCGGTGTGCAGCTCGGCCCGAACGGCGCCCTCGACAGTTGCGCCTCCGGTGGCTATTGGGGCGGGGACGTCAGCATCACCAGCACCACCGGTGGTGTCACGGTGGACGACAACATCATCAACGGCCAGTTGACCGTCACCGGCAACGACCCGGCCGCCCAGGTCGCCGCCAACAACCGCATCCGCGGCGGCGTGACCGGTGACCAGGCGGCGGCGACCACCAACCGGGCGGCGCGGGTGGCCGGCCCGGACCGGGAGGACGCCGGCGACCAGCGAGCCGAGGTCCGTCGTACCTCGGCGGTGCAGGAGGCCACCGAGGCGGGCGCCGCGACGCTCTAGACGGCGCACCCGCGTGCTGGGCCGGATGCCATCGAGGCATCCGCTACAACACCGGTCCGATCGACTCGCTGGACAGCAAGAACTGGAACCGGCGGCAGTTCTACAGCCTGACCCGGG
>NZ_JBEYSL010000610.1:0-3531 GCF_040642735.1 Micromonospora sp. NPDC047753
CGCCGCGCCGGCCCAACTCCGCCCGCGCCGCCGGGTCGTCCAGCAACGCGCGTACGGCCGCGTCGAGGGCGTCCACGTCACCGGCGGGAACCAGCGTGGCGGCGTCGCCGACCAGGTCCGGGAGCCCGCCGACAGCGGTGGCCACCAGTGGCACACCGGCGCGCAACGCCTCCTGGGCGAAGAGTTGCCGCGCCTCCCAGTCGCTGGTCACCACCGCCAGGTCGGCGCCGGCGAGCAGGTCGGCCACGTCGGTGCGGTGCCCCAGCAGGGTCACCGGTGCGCGGGCGGCGGAGGTCCGCGCGGCGAGCGGCAGATACGCCGGCCCGCTGCCCGCGATCACCACGACCGGCGGCGGGGTACGCGTACGCCAGCGGGCCGCCGCGTCGATCAGCACGTCGTAGCGCTTCTGCGGGTGCAACCGACCGACCGAGACGATCAACGGCTGGTCCGGGCGGACGCCGAACTCGGCGCGTACCGCCGCCGGGCGTCGACGCGGCGCGGGCAGCGTCGGCGCGGCGACCGGGGCGAGCCGGGCGTCGGCGGCACCCACCTCGGCGGCCCGCCGCACCAGGTCCGCGGAGGCACCGAGCGCCACCCGCACGCCCCGGGCGACGACACGTTCGACGAGCCGGGACACCCCGCCCCGCAGTCCCCCGGCGAGCACCGCGTTGTGCCAGGTGACGATCAGCGGGACGGCCGGACGGGCCAGCACGGCGACCAACCCGGCCCGCAGGCCGTGCGCGTGCACCACGTCGACGGTGGCGGCGGCGAGCGCCCGGCGCAGCGTGAGCACCGCCCGCGCGTCGGCCGGAGTCGGGCTGGCCGGGATCTCCACCGCCTCGAACCGGGCACCGACACCGGTGAAGTCGAACTGCTCCTGGGTGGCGGCGGGCCCGCAGACCAGGACTGTGGCGCCGCCCGCGACGAGGCCACGGGCCACCGAACGGACGTGCTGGCCGACCCCACCGGTGCTGGACGCGAGCACCAACGCGACGGTGCCCGACCAGCCGGCGGGCAGAGGTGGCTCAGTCATCGCGTCGCCGTCTCCTTCCCGTCACCCCGCTGCGCGGAGCCCGCGCCCGGTGTCGGCGCACCGCCGGACGGCCCCCGCCGGCCCAGACGCCGCAGCACCCCGGCGAGCAGTGGCTGTACGTCCCGCCGGTCGACGAACCAGACCACGGCGAGGAACACAACCCCAACCAGAACCCCGGACAGCATGCCCTGACCGAACGCCGCCGCCGTCGTCGGGGTGCCGCCGTCCGACTGGTCGAGCCAACGGCTGAGGCCCAGCCCGGCGAGCCCGGCGAGCACACCGGCGAGGCCACCGGCCGCTGCGGCCCGTGCCGCTCCCGCGAGGGCGGGACGGCCGGCGCTGCGCCGCACCGCCAGGAGCAGCAGAGCGCCCAGCACCAGCATCCCCACCGAGTTCGCGGCCGTCACCGCGAGCACCCGGTCGCGCAGGGGCAGCACCGCGCCGAGCAGCAGGACGACGGCAGGCACCACCAGGAAGCCGACCGCCGTGGCGAACGTCGCCGCCCGGGTCTCGCCCCGCGCGTAGAGCGCCCGGGTGAGCACCGCGAAGAGGCCGTAGCCGACCAGGCCGGGGGCGTACCCGATGATCGCGGCGGCGGCCGTCGACGCGGTGTCCGCCGGGAAGAAGAAGTGCCCCACCGGCCCGGCGGTCCCGATCAACGCGGCCGTGCCGAGGCAACTGAACAGGAGCACACCACGCACGGCCGGCGCCAGGGTCGCCCGGTAGGTGCGCTCGTCCCCGGCGGCCCGCGCCGCCGCCAGGGTCGGGTAGGCGGCGATGGCCAGCGGTACCGCCAGCACCGCCCACGGCAGCAGGTAGACGGTCTGCGCCAGGTTGTAGACGCCCGGGTTGCTCCGCGCTCCGGCGGTGACCTGGTTCAGGCTGACGATCAGCGCGATCTGCTGGGTGGTGACGGTGACCGCGCCGGCCACCGCCAACCCGCCGACCCTCGCCCGCGCGTCGGCGGGAAACCCGAAACCGGGTCGCAGCCCGAGGCGCAACCGGCGGACCGGGATCAGCAACGACAACGACAGCACCACCACGCCGAGGGTGGTGCCGCCGGAGAGCAGCAACTCACCGCCGGCGCTCACCCCGCCGACCGTGGCGTACCGGCCCTGCGTGACGGTGAACCCCAGGTACACCAGGATGACGGTGAGGCTGGACAGCAACGGGGCGAGCACCGGCCAGGCGAAACGGCGGTGTGCCTGGAGCACTCCGGTGAGCACGATGCCGACCCCGTACAGCGGCAGCTGCGGCGCGAAGACCCGCAGCATCCGCACGCCGCTCTGCTGCTGGGCGGTGGTCAGGTGGTGGCCCAGCGACTCGACCACCGGGCCGGCCAGCAGCACCACGAGCAGCGCGAGGGGGACCAGCAGGGCCAGCGTCCAGGTCAGCAACGCGCCGGTGGTCCGGGCCACGGCCGTCCGGTCGCCCGCCGCGACCGCACCGGCGAGCAGCGGTACGACGAGACTGGCCAGCGCTCCCCCGGCGACGATCTCGAAGATGAAGTTCGGCACCGCGTTGGCCACCACGTAGGTGCCACCGAGGTCGGTGGGCGCCAGGCTCCAGGTGAACACGGCGGTGCGGCCGAAGCCGGCGAGTCGGCTGGCCACGGTGAGGACGGCGATGAGCGCGGCTGCCCCGGCCAGCCGGCCGGCGCCGGCGAGGGGTGCCGGTCTGGTCACGTCAGTCGGCGCGTCGGCCCAGTGCGTCGAGTTCGCGCAGCCCCGGGGTCCGCTGGATCACCGCGGTGAAGCTGACCTTCTCGCTGGCGGCGGTGAGCCCGGCCAGGACGGCCAGCAGACCGGCCCGGCCGAGCGGGCCGGTCCGGGCGGCGAGCGCGACGCCGAGCACCGCCCCGAGCGCGTTCGCGCCACTGTCGCCGAGCATCACGTCCTCGGCCAGGTCGTCGCGGAGCAGACCGGCGGCGGCGCCGGCCGCGCCCGCCGCGATACCGCCCTGCGGGCCGCCGGTCAACGGCGCCGCGAGCAACAACCCGGACTTGACGGCGCGGCCCGGCCGCAGGTCGAGCAGGTTGAGCAGGTTGGCCGTGCCGGCGATCACACCGGCGCCGAGCAGCACGTCGACGCCCCGGCCGAACGCACCGTGCCGCTGCCGGCGCGGGTGCGCGGCGACCCGGGAGTCGGCGGCGAGCAGCGCGGCGGCGCCCAGCCCGACGGCGCCCACCCCGACGACCTTGACCAGACCGGCGGTGACCCGCCCCTCGCGCAGCGCGGCGAGGTGCCCGGCGAAACCCTTGGCCGCCTTCTGCTCCGGCCGCGCGCCGACCACGTCGTCGTACAGGCCGACACCGCCCGCGCCGAGACCGGCGACCAGGGCGGCCCCACCGGCGGCGCCGCCGGTGGCACCGAACGCGCCGGCGGCGGCAGCGCCGGCGGCGAGGCACCCCGTTCGCGATGAGGTCGGCGGCGGCCCGGGTGGAGGGGGCGAGGGTGCGCTGCGCCGAGTTGTGGATCTCGCGGATCCGCCGCCACGCC
>NZ_JBEYSL010000611.1:0-3530 GCF_040642735.1 Micromonospora sp. NPDC047753
GCCCCGACACGCCGCGCTAGGTGGCAATAACTTCATGATCAACGCGGGTGGGGTGGCGGCGGTTCGCGGGTGGGGGTGGGGGTGGGGGTGGCCGGCCGATGCTGCTCGGTCTCGCGTACCGCCTGCTCGGCAGCCGGCACGACGCGGAGGACGTGCTCCAGGAGGCGTACCTGCGCTGGCTCGGTGTGGACCGGGCCCGGGTCGAGGAGCCGCGCCGGTACCTGTCCAGGGTGGTCACCCGGTTGGCACTGGACCGGCTGCGCGCGCGGCAGGCGGCCCGCGAGACGTACGTCGGGACGTGGCTGCCCGAGCCGGTGCCGACCGCGCCCTCGCCGTTCGGGCCGTTGGACCGGGTGGAGCTACGCGACTCGCTCTCCACCGCGTTGCTGCACGTCCTGGAGCGGCTCACCCCGCCGGAGCGGGCGGTGTACGTCCTGCACACGGCCTTCGACCTGCCGTACGCGGAGATCGCCGAGATCCTGGAGCGGTCCGTCGCCGACTGTCGGCAGCTGTACCACCGGGCGACCGCGCGGGTACGGCAGGAGCAGCGTCGGTTCACCGCCAGCCGCCCGGAGCGGGAGCGGCTGCTGGACGCGTTCCTCGCCGCCGCCCGCGACGGTGACCTGGCGAGGCTCACCAACCTGGTGGCCGCCGACGCCACCGCCTGGAACGACGGCGGCGGTCGGGCGCGGGCCGCCCTCAACCCGGTCACCGGCGCCGACCGGATCGCCCGGTTCTACGCCGGGGTCTACGGCCCGCGTCACCGAGTGGCGATGGACCCGGTGGAGCTCAACGGGGAACCGGCGATGCTGATCACCCGCGCCGACGGCAGTCGGTACACGCTGACCATCGCCGCGGCCGACGGACGGATCACCGGGGTCTACGTGGTCGGCAACCCGGCGAAGGTGCCGGCGGTCGGCTGAACCCGGACGTCGTCGGTCGGCCCCGGGCCGGTGGGCGTCAGCCCAGCTCGGGGAACCAGAGCGCGATCTCGCGCTTGGCGCTGTCAGTCGAGTCGGAGGCGTGCACCAGGTTCTCCCGGTTGGACAGCGACAGGTCACCCCGGATGGTGCCGGCGGCGGCCTTGCGTCCGTCGGTGGCGCCGACCAGCCCGCGGACCACGTCGATGACCTGGTCGCCGGAGAGCACCAGGGCGACCAGCGGGCCGCCGGTCATGAAGTCCTTCAGCGGCGGGTAGAACGCCTTGTCGACGTGCTCGGCGTAGTGCTCGTCGGCGAGCGCGGCATCCATCGTCCGGTGCGCCATCGCGTCGATCCGCAGCCCCTTGCGCTCGAAGCGGGAGAGGACCTCGCCGACCAGGCCGCGGCGGACCGCGTCGGGCTTGATCAGAACGAGGCTGCGCTCATCCGGGCTGTTGCTGGACACGCTGGGTTCCTCCTGTACGCGCTGAACGCTTGGGATCGGTACGGTCAGCCTAGCGACCCGGTCCCGGCACCGGCGCGGCGGCCGGTCTTTCCCCCGGTGGCCGATCCGGCCTAGCCTGGTCCTGACCCCGGGAGGTCCACTGTGGCGAATGGCGGGAACCGACCCATCGCGCCGGCACGCAAGCTGATCGGCGCGGTGCTGGGCACCGTTGCCACGTTCGTCGTCCTGTTCGGGCTCGGCATGACGAGTTGGGCCATCGTGGCTCTGGGGGTCGCCCTGCTGGTGCTGGCGATCGCGCTGGCGACCGTCCGCGGCGGCGGTCGCACGTGGGTCGTCGGCGTCGGGCACGTGCACAGCGCCTCCGAACCACCCACCCAGTACGCGTTCGGCCGCTGCGAACTGCAACTGGTGATCGACGCCCCTGGTCTGCCGCCGCGGTCCAAGAAGATCATTGAGCCGAGGGTGCCGGTCTCCAAGTGGCCGTCGCTGGGCCAGACCCTGCCGATTCGGGTCGCGTTGGACGACCAGCGGCACGTCAAGGTCCTCTGGGACGAGGTGCTCACCCATGCCGAGACCGCCGCTGCCGTCGCCGATCTTCCGCCGGAGTTCGCCGACGCGGAGCCGGTGGACGAGCTGTTGATCCAGCAGGACGCGCCGCCGTGGGCCGACCGCGCACCGGACGACGACTTCCGCGACCCGGCCGGTGACCCGTTCCGGGACCCGGTCGGTGATCCGTTCCGGGACCCGGCCGGTGACCCGTTCCGCGACCCGCTCGGTGACCCGCTGCGCACGGACCCTTCGCGCGACGACCTCCGGCGAGACGACCCGGGCGTCGTGCCCGAGGAGCGCGAGCCCGTGGTGATGCACCAGAGCCCGGGGGGCCCGGTGGTGTTGGAGGGCGTGGTCGTCGAGCCGCAGGCCGGCGGGCTGCCCCGACGGGCAACCACTCCGGCGCCGCGCCCGCCCGCCGAGGAGCGCTTCGACGAGCCCGCCGCCGACCGGTTCGACGCTTCGCAGGCGAGCGGCGCGAGTGCCCCGCCCGCCGAGGACCCCGTCGACCCGCCCAGCGCGCAGCGCTTCGACCCGCCGCCCGCGCAGCGCTCCGGCCAGGGCACTCCCGACCCGCTGGACCCACTCGATCTTCCGCTGGACGATCCCTCACCGGCCGGGGCCGCACGCACGACGGTGACCGACGAGGAACTGGACCAGGCGATCTTCGGGTTCGACGCCGGCTCGGGCGCGGGCGCGGATCCGGCCGCACCGATCAGCGGGGTGGGCCTCACCCTGCTGGTCACCGACCTTCAGCGGTCGCTCAACTTCTACCGCGACGTGCTCGGCTTCAGCGAGGTCGACCAGGGTGCCCACAATGCCGTCCTGGCCTCCGGGGCGACCCGGATCGTCCTGCGCGAGGTGACCGGGGCGGCGCCCATCAGCCGCCGGCTCGTGCACGTCAACCTTGAGGTGAGCGACATCGAGGCGGCGTACGAGCGGTTGCGCGAGTCGGGCGTCCGCTTCACGTACGCGCCCCGGGTGGTCAACCGGGGCACCAAGCTGGAGGGGTGGGCGGCGGCCTTCCGCGACCCGGATGGCCACGGCGTCGCGCTCACCCAGTGGCGCGAACGCGCCGACGCCTGACCCGGCCCGCCTTCGGACAGCGCCGGCCGGGTCCGACGTCAGCCGAGAATGACCCGGCGGACGTGCAACGCGTACGCCCAGACCAGGGCGAAGATGATGCCCAGCCCGAGCAGTGACCAGTGCAGCAGACCGCCCAGCAGCAGCAGCCCCTGGAGCACGGTGCCGGCGTTCCAGGCCCACTGCCGACGCATCATGCCGGCGAGCACCACGGCGGCCACCGCCAGTGCCACCACCGCACCGATCGCGGCACCGCCGAGGTCACCGCCGACCACCCGGATCGGCTGGATCGCCAGCAACAGCACCAGCGCTTCCAGGCTGAGCGTGCCAGCACCGAGACCGCGTACCGCCCGCTCCGGGTTGCGCAACCCGGAGCGTCGCGGCTGCCCGGCCGTGGGCTCCTCCCCCACCGGCTGCCCGACCGGCGGGCCGGTCGGGTTCTCGGCGGTCCTGGACGAGGCCGACGCGCCTTCGCTGTGGCTGGACCGGCAGTGGCAACCCGACCTGCCCGC
>NZ_JBEYSL010000612.1:0-3525 GCF_040642735.1 Micromonospora sp. NPDC047753
CCTTGCCACCGGCCAGCCGGTCCGCCTTCCGCCGTTACCGCTTGCCGGCCGCTACGCATGGACCATCTCCGCGCCCACCGACAACAGGCTCGCCGCCCAGCGGGGTGTCGGCCCTTCGCCTGTCCGTGTGTGTCAGTCCCGGGCCGGCGCCAGGCCGGCGGCGGTGAGTGATCGGCGTACCGCGGGCTGGACCCGGGTCAGCCGCAGCGGCACCCCGGTGCGCTCCGCCGCGTCCCGACCGGCCATCAGCGCGGCGATCCCACCGGCGTCGAAGCCACCCGCACCGACGAGGTCGACGACCACCTCGCTGGGCTGGCCGGTGACCGCCTCCAGCATGGCCCGGCGCAGCTGGTCCGCGCCGTCGCGGTCGATCTCGCCGCCGACCTCGACCACCACCGAGTCGCCGTTCTGCTTGACCGAGATCCGGGTCTTGCCCGGGTCGGGTTCGGCGGCGCCGTTCTGCCACGGCGGCGGCGCGTCGGCGAGCATCGCCTGACGCAGCCAGGTGAGCGCCCGCGACAGCAACCGGGACACGTGCATCTGCGAGATGCCGAACCGGGCGGCGATCTCGGCCTGGGTCTGGTTGCCGTAGAAGCGCATCGCGAGGATCCGTCGCTCACGCCAGGGCAGTCGGTGCAGCAGACCGCTCACCGTCACCCGGTCGTCGACCGACTCCAACGCGTTGTCGGACTCTCCGACCAGGTCTCCGAACTCGGCGGAGCTCTCCCCGCCCACCGGGGCGTTCAGCGAGGCCGGGCTGTAGCCGGCCGCCGACTCCAGGGCGGCGAGGATCTCCTCCTCCGGGGTTTCCAACCGGGCCGACAGCTCGGCCACGGACGGGGCCCGGGACAGCTCGCTGGTGAGCGCGGCAGTCGCCTGCCCCACTTCGAGGATCAGGTCCCGCAGCCGGCGGGGCACGTGCACGCCCCAGGTACGGTCCCGAAAGTGCCGTTTGATCTCGCCCACGATGGTGATGGCGGCGTAGGCGGTGAAGGAGCCCCGTTCCGGGTCATAGCGGTCGACGGCGTTGACCAGCCCCAGGCGGGCCACCTGCTCCAGGTCCTCCAGCGGCTCCCCCCGCCCCCGGTACCGGCGGGCCAGCCGGCCGGCGAACGGCAGCGCGAAGCGCACCAGGTCGTCCCGGGCCTCCCCCCGCCGCTCCGGCGGCAGCCCGGCGATCCGCGCCGCGTACGCCATCGCCGCCGCGTCGAGATCCTCCAGACCCCGATCGTTGGGCGGTGGTGGGGTCGTGGTCGTGGTCGTGCTCGTCTGTCCGAACATCCGCGCCTCCCTCAGGAAGGTCCCCCGCCCGGATCGGGAAACCGGTCGTGCGCGTGGTCGAGCCACGCACCGGGCCGGAAAGTGGGTCAGTGACTGGGATGCCAGCGGGCGACAACACCTCTACGCAGCGCAATTAGGCCGTCGCAGCCAGCGATGTTCCCGCTCCGTAGGTACTCAATCACGGGACCCCGGGTTCGCGAGGAAGTTTCGGCGTGCTCCGTCTCAGGAGACCAATAACCCCTGGTGGCCGCCGCTGTCGCGGAGCACCGCGAGGGCCTCGGCGACCCCCAGCGGGGGCGGCGCCGGCAGGTCGTACGGCTGGGCGCGCAGCACCTCGGTGGCCCGGCGGGTGGGCACCGAGGTGACCGGGTACCCGCGGGCGGTGGTGCGGTCCAGCGCCCGACGCCGCCGGCCGAACCCGGCGACGGCCAGCCACTGTGGCAGCCCGGCCAGCGCGGGTGAGCGCACCCCGGGCGGCTCGGGCAACACGTCCACCGAGCTGAAGGGCTCGCTGCCGGCCAGCCACCACTCGGCCTCGTCGACGCTGCGGCGGGTGGCGTTCTCACACCAGTACGGCACCAGCCCCGCCCGCACCACCTGCCACGGGTCGAGCAGTCGACCGCATTCCACCACCAACCGGTCACCGGTCTTGCCGGCGCGCCGCAGCCACCGCCGGTACAGGTCGGCCACGCCCGCGCTCAGTGCCGCCGGCCGGGGCACCAACACCCGGTGCAGGGGGTGCTGGTGCCGGGTGGACCAGTCCCGCGCGGCCAGCTCGAAGCCCGAGTCGACGCCGTGCTCGGCGTACGCCGACGGCACGGACACCTCCGGCGGCTCCCAGCGGGTCGCGTCCCCGCCGACGGAGCGCAGCACCTGCCGCAACGCGTGGCTGTCCGGGTGGAAGTCCACCGGGTCCAGCCCACTGCCCGGGCAGCCGACCTGGAAGCTGTGCCCCGGTCCGCGCTCCAGCACCGGCCAGGTCCGTGCGTCGCGGACCAGCAGCACGGGGGCGCCTGGCACCAGCCGGTCGGCCAGGAACCGCGCGTACGCGGCCGGTAGGGCCCTCCACGTAGCGGTCAGCGACACGGTCGCCCCGGTCAGCGCGCCACGGCTGGCCGGGCAGTGCACCTGGCGCAGGTGCAGGTCGGCGTTGCCGACGAGCAACCGGGCGGAGAGTGCCGCGCCATGCTCCGCGGCGTCCGCCGGGCGGTCCACCGCGCCGTCGGACCAGTGCACGGTCATCTCGAAGCCCGCCGGCAGCCACGGCACCCCGAGGGCCACCGCGAGGTGCGCGGCAGCGCCGTGCGGAGAGCCGATGAGCACCCCCGGGTAGCGGCGGCGGGGGTACTGGTCGACGAACCAGCGGGCCACCCTCGCAGCGTCCACCTCGTCGATCTGGGCCACGGTGAGCGCGACCCGGCCGGCGGCGCGGGTGACCGCGGCACGGCGTACCGGTTCGGGGGCGCCGGGGAACCGCGACGTCGGCCCGGTGTGCCCGAGGTCGGCGCAGTCGACCCCACGCAGTGCCCGGGCGGTGGCGGCGACCAGCACCCGGGCGGAGCTGCCCGCGGCCACGACCCGGTCGCCGGCGAGACCGGCGCCATCAGCCGTGAGCCCCTTGTGCACCTTGTGCACCGGCCCCACCTTGCCTCGTTCGCTCACCACGCGGCCCGGCTTCCCGTCCCGATGGGGTTCAAACGGGGCATCACCCACCCGGCGGCACATTCCGCTGGTCAGCGGGGTGCCCCGGTCATCACCGGCGTTCGGCGGCTCGGGTTTCGCCAGGGCCAGGACGGGCACTTCCGGGGCCATGCGCACCGACGACACCAGCGAGCCAGCCGCCGCCACGATCACCCCGTACGAGGACGGACCGCTGCTGGTCCGCGGCGACTTCGCGTTGGTCACCCCGAACGGCGAGCGCATCGACGCGCGGCGGGGCACTGTGGCGTTGTGCCGGTGCGGCAAGTCGGCGCTCAAGCCGTTCTGCGACGGCACCCACAAGGCGATCAACTTCCGCGCCGGCACCACCCGCGAGGGCTGACGCCACATCCCCGAGTCACGCGGCCGCGACAGGGCGCGGAGGGACCGCACCAGAGGCACGTCCCCTTTGCTCTGCACCCGCCCACGCGCCAGTTACGGACCGTGTGCGGTGCATGGGCGGGTGCAGAGCAAAGGGCGGACCCGGGGCGGCACGCCCCCACCCGGGGCGGCACGCCCCCACCCGGGGCGGCGAGCACACGTCGG
>NZ_JBEYSL010000613.1:0-3521 GCF_040642735.1 Micromonospora sp. NPDC047753
GACTCCAGGAACGTCGACTCGATGACCAGCAGGTCGGCGTGCTCGGCGAGGGCGTACACCCCGTCGACGAGAACGGCAACCTCGACGGGTTCTGGGGGCACCCGGAGGGGCCCTTCGACTACGTCACGACGAACTTCCTCGCCTCGATGGAGCAGTTCCCCATCTCCGGGTTGCTGGCCGACACCCCGTACGGCCTGATCGTCGGCGGGCCGAGCGCGTTCGACGGTTCACTGTGGACGCTGCGGTACGACCTTGCCTTCTACGGGATTGTCGGCATCCTGGTGGTGACCTCGGTGCTGCACCGGGCACCTCGCGCGGTGCTCGTCCTCACCGCCGTCTGTTACGCCCTGGTCCTACGCGACTTCTTCACGGGGCCGACCTGGAGCTCACGTCCGCCGCAACACGGCGCGATCGGGCCGTTCCCGCTGCTCGGCGCGTTCGCCGCCGACTGGACGCTGATGCTCGGCTTCCTGTTCCTCCTCGGCGCCGCCGCCCGCCTGTACGCGCACCGTGTTCCGGTGACCAGAGAGCTGGCCGTGCTGGCCGGGGTCGCGTTGGCCGGCTCGCTGTGGCTGGGTGGGTTCTTCGCGGTGGGTGTGCCGGCGTTCGCCTACCTGGTGCTCTTCGCCGCCGTCGCGCTGCCGAAGCGACTGTCCGCGATCAGCCGCCGAAACGACTACACGTACGGCATCTACATCTACGGCTTCCCGGTGCAGCAGCTGATCGCCCTGCTCGGCGGCGCCCGATTCGGGATGCTCGGCTACATCGCGCTGAGCCTGCTCGGCGCCCTCTTCTTCGCCGTTCTCTCCTGGCACCTGGTGGAACGGCCCGCTCTCGGGTTCAAGACCGGCAGCGGACGCGCACGGCACCGGCGCGCGGGCCGCACCACCAGCCCTCACGCCGTGCTGATCCCCAGCCCGGTGAGCGTCAAGGGAGCCGAGGCGCGCGCCGGCCGACACAAGGCGGGTGCCCGGCACAGCCGGTCGTCGAAGAACGCCCCGGCCACCGCAGCCACCCCGCGCCGCGCCAAGCGGCTCACCGGGACGGCGGCGTCGTTCCTGGCGGTGCCCGTACGGACCAGGAAGGACCTTCCGTTCGACCCGGTGAAGACGCCCACCTCGCACGCCCGGTCGGGTCGGTCACACCGCGCGCCGACCACACCGCCCCGCTGATCAGAATGGGGCCGGAGCCAGGCTGGCTCCGGCCCCAGCACCGTCCGCAGGGGCAACCGGCTGACTCAGGCCGAGAAGTTGCGGAACAGCAGGGACGCCAGGGCGAGCGCCAACGCCAGGTTGAACACTGTGGCACTGGCGAACACCGCCACCGGTCGCCAACCCGCCTCCCGCAGCGACGCGACCCGGACCTCCAGGCCGATGCTGACGAAGGCCAGGATCAGGAACCACACGCGCAGGTCGTTGACGATGGCGATGGTGGCCTTGCCGTCCGCGCCAGCGGCGTCGAGGTACCAGGTGGCGATGACCGAGGCCGCGATGAAGCCGAGGACGAACTTCGGAAACCGCGTCCACAGCTCACCGAGGCCCGGTCGGGCCGCGCCGGGCTGTCGTTCCACCCGCAGTGTGAAGTACGCGGTGAGCGCGACCGCCACCACACCCATCAGGGCATTCTGGGTGACCTTGACGATGCTGGCGATCTGGAGCGCCTCCTCACCGGCGAGCGCTCCCGCCGCGGTGACCGCCGCCGTGGTGTCGATGTTGCCACCGATCCAGGCGCCGGCCACCGCGTCGGAGAGCCCGAACACGTCGGCCAACCAGGGCAGGACGAAGATGGACGGCAACGCGAAGACGATGACCAGACTCGCCGTGTAGGCCAACTGCTCGCGGCGCGCCCGCACGGCGCCGGCGGCGGCGATCGCCGCGCTGACCCCGCAGATCGATACCGCCGACGCGAGCAGCGCCCGCAGCTTGTCGTCGAGACCGAACCTGCCGGCCAACCACCAGGTGAACAGGAACACCCCGCTGATCAGCAGAATCGCCTGGGCGATCGCCGGGCCGGCGGCGCTGGCGATGACGGCCAGGTTGATCGACGCCCCGAGCAGCACCAGACCGGTCTTGATGAAGAACTCGGTCCGGAACGCGGCGGCGATCCGGTCCCGCCACCCGAGCAGCGTGACGGCGACGTTGCCGAGCAGGCCGAGCAGGATCGCGTACACCGGGTATTCGATCGCCGCTCCGATGTCCTCGACGGTGGTGCCCTCGGCCCAGGCCGGGACGTTCTGCTCCAGATAGCGGGTGAGCGCGGCGAGACCGACCACGATCAGCAGGCCGAGCACTGTCCACGCCCAGAACGCCCCGTCACGCGCCACATTGGTCGGCTCGGCGGGATCGGCTGTGGTCGACGACGTGTCGCGCTCGCTCTTGGCGGGCGGGTCGTCGGCAGAGGTGCCGGGCTCGTTGCCGGTGCGGGTCGCGTCGGCGGTCATCAGGGCACCAGCCCGGCGGGGATGGCACCGAGCAGGACCAGGGCGAGCAGGGCCAGGCCGAGGATGGTCGCCGCCCAGTCCTCGTTGAACGCGAGCCGGGAATCTCCGGCGGTCTCCGGACTGGGCGGTGACGGATCGGTGGTCATGACGTACCTCCAGGAATGGCCCGATCCGGCCGTGACGGGATCGGTTGAGGGCGAGCAGGCAAGACGGGGCCTCGGTGACCGCGCGAAGGGCCGCCGGGCCGGTTGGGCCACGGCGCGGCGCGATTCGGCAGCGGGGCCAGAGGAAGGGTGCGGGTGGTGCCAGCCGGTCGGTGGTCAGCGACCCGGACAGAGCTCGGAGGCGACCCGCATCAGGTCAACGGCCCGACGCGAGGTGAGGAACGGACCATCCGGCATTGGCCCATTTTCCTATCGACTCGATAGGAATTCAAGACCGTGAGCGAGATTCCCCACCAGCCGTCGACGGCAGGCGGAGGAGACCCTGCGGCTCAAGCCGTGTCAGAGGTTCCCCTGAGCAGGCGGGATCAGGCCCTGCGAGGGCCTTCGTCGCCGCCAGCACGCGTTGGCGATTGCGGCCGCGGTATGGACCGGCCGCCGGGTCGCAGTCGAGCTAGGCAACCACCCGCAGCAGGCCGGGGCCCCGACAAACCAGCCCAGAGGGGCCGGAGCCATCGCCGGCTCCGGCCCCGTCGGTACGCCCGATAGCCGCTACGGGGTCGGGTACTGGGTCAGATAGACCGGAGCGCCGACCTTCGTCATGTCGGCGGCGTCCCCGACGCCGTTGACCACGTGGTCGATCGTGCCGGCGCTGAGGTTGACGGTCATGATGTGGTGCAGCCGCACCCCGGGCCGGTTCGGGACCTCGAAGCCGTTCTCGGTGTGGATCGAGGGGTTGTTCTGGTTGAACACGTACACCCCGCCGCCGTACAGGGTGTGGTGACGCACCCGGTCACCGACCTTGTACCCGGCCCAGCCCTCGACCGCGCCGTTCATCCAGTCGGCCTGCGTCGGCGGGTCGTACGGCAGCTCGTTCTGGTAGAGGATCGTGGTGCCGTGCTCGCCGTTCCAGACCGTGT
>NZ_JBEYSL010000614.1:0-3502 GCF_040642735.1 Micromonospora sp. NPDC047753
ACCTTGTCGACGTTGCCGTTGGCGCCCGCCGGGTAGACGTCGTACGCCTTGTAGCCGATGGTGGCCGGCGGCATCAGCGTGGTCAGCGGCGCGGCGACGGTCTGACCGCCGAGCGCCTTGATCATGCCTTCGCGATCGATGGCGTAGTTGAGCGCCTGACGCACCTTCAGGTCGGTGACCCGCTGGTTGTTGATGACGAGCTGGTTTGCGCTCGGAGTCGGCGAGAGGAGCGTCCGGGACTTCAGCGACGCGTCCCCGGCCACCTTGGCGACCAGCGAGGCGGGCACCGTGTTGAAGGCGAGCGCGCTCTGGTCGGCGCCGTTGTCGGCGATCACCCGGTTGTTGGCGGCGTCCGCGGTGGGGCCGAAGGTCCAGACGAACTGGTCCGGATACTGGTGCCGGACCGGGTCGGTCTTCGGGTCCCAGTTGGGGTTGCGGTCCAGGGTGATCTGCACGCCGACCTGGTTCTTGGCGACCTTGTACGGGCCGGACGAGAACGGCTGCTTGTCCAGGTCGACGCCGGTGTCCTTGTCGGCGGGCAGCGGCGCGGTGGTCGGCAGCGAGACAGCGAACGGCAGGTCACAGCGGGGCTTGGCGAACTCGAAGCGCAGCGTCTTGGCATCCGGCGTGCTCAGGCCGGGGGGCAGCGACGTCTTGTTCTTCTTGAAGTCCCACTTGGTGTCGAACTGCGGGGTGTCGGCCAGCCACTCCTGGATGTAGGTCGGGCCGCCGGACAGGTCCGGGTCGAAGGAGCGAGCAATGCCGTACGCGATCTCCTTGGAGGTGATCGGCCGGCCGTCCTCGAACTTCACCCCGTCCTTGACGGTGAATTCCCAGACCTTGCAGTCGTTGTTGACGTTCTTGCCCGGCGTCTCGGCCAGGTCGCCCACCAGGACCAGGCCGCCCTTGCCGTCGTCCTTCCAGGTGGTCAGGTAGCGGGCGAAGAGGGGGTTGGCCATCAGACCGGCGAACGAATACGTCCGCTGCGGGTCCAGGTGGGAGATCGGGGACTCCCGGATGATGGTGAAGGTGCCGCCCTTCGCGGCGCCGCTCACCTCGGCCGCCGGCCCCTGCGAGTCCTTGGGGTCGGTCGCGATGACCCCGGTCTGCTTCCGCTCGCTGTCCACCGTGGTGCCCTCGCCCGTGTTCTTCGAGCACGCACCCAATGCCACAACCAGAGCGATCGCGCCGCCTGCGGCAGCCACCACGCGTGGTCTCATGAAGTACCCCCTTCACCCATGTGCCGTGCGGTTTCGTCGGGGCGAGAACCGCCGACGTCCCGAGGATCGTAAGGAAGAAAACCTACGAGTTGTGTAACAGTTGTCGATAAATTTCGCCACCGGCCGCGCCCCGTCCACCGACAGCTCAGCGCAGCCGCACCCGAGGGTCGATGGCCGCGTAGAGCAGGTCCACCAGTACGTTCGCCAACACCACGAAGACCGCGGCGATCAGCACGGTGGCCATGATGGTGGGCAGATCACCCGAGCGCACCGCGTCCACCGCCGTGCGCCCCAACCCCTGGATGCCGAACGTCGTCTCGGTGATCACCGTCCCGCCCAGCGCCCCGCCCACGTCCAGCCCGGCGATGGTCACCACCGGAGTGATCGCCGCGCGCAGCGCGTGTCGCCCGTACACGGTGGGTTTGGCCAGGCCCTTGGCCCGCGCGGTCCGGACGAAGTCCTCCGACAGCGTCTCCAACATCTGCGCGCGGGACAGCCGTGCATAGATCGCCGAGAAGAGGAAGGCCAGCGCCACCCAGGCCAGCACCAGCCCGCTGGCCCATTTCGCCGGGTTGTCGAATATCGAGGTGTAGCTGGGCACCGGCAACAGCCGCAGGTTGTAGACGAACACCAGCAGCAGCACCGCGCCCACGAAGTAGAGCTGCAGCGAGGCGCCGGTCAGCGAGAAGCCGATGGCCAGCCGGTCCAGCCAGGTGCCCCGACGCAGCGCGGACACCATGCCGAGCCCCACGCCGAGCAGCAACCAGAGGATGGCCGCCGGGATCACGATGCTCAGCGTCACCGGCAGCACCCGGGCGATGGTGTCCGAGACGGCCTCGTTGGTGACGTACGACCAGCCCAGGCAGGGTGCGTCGCACCGGCCACCCTGGGCGCTGCCCAGGTCCCGACCGGTCACGATGCCCTTCATGTAGCCGGCGTACTGGCTGATCAGCGGGTCGTTCAGGCCCAGGTCGTCGCGGACCCGCTCCAGACGCTCCGGGTTGCAGTTCTTCGAGCAGATGCTGCTGACCGGGTCGCGCGGCAGGGCGAAGAACATCAGGAAGGTCAACACACTCACCGCGAAGAGGGTCAGCGTGGCGGAGAAGAGTCGCTTGAGCAGAAATCGCGCCATGATTTTGACCCCTACCGGGACGACTTCGGGTCGAGCGCGTCCCGCAACGCGTCGCCGAAGAGGTTGAAGGCGAACACCAGCGCGAAGATCGTGATGCCCGGGAAGAACACGTACGCCGGGTCGGTCTGAAGGAAGTCCAGACTGCGGTAGATCATTCGGCCGAAGCTCGGCGTCTCGTCGCTGAGGCCGACGCCGATGAACGACAGCGCCGCCTCGCTGGTGATGAACTGCGGCACCGCCAGGGAGAAGGACACCAGGATCGGCGCCCAGATGTTCGGCAGCAACTGCCGGAAGAGCATGTGCCCCAACCCGGCCCCGCTGGCCCGGGCCGCCTCCACGAACTCCCGCTCGCGCAGCGCTATCACCTGCCCGCGAACCAGCCGGGCCGTGCTGGTCCAGCCGAAGATGGCGAAGACGGCGATCAGCACGCCCACCCCGAAGGCGGACGACACCTGCCCCCGCTCACCGTAGAAGCGCAGCGTGATGGTGGGCGTGAGCGCCAGCGCGATGATCAGGAAGGGCATGGCCAGGGTCAGGTCGGTGATCCAGTTGATCACCGCGTCGAGCCAGCCGCCGAGGTAGCCGGCGAGCGCCCCCAGCACGATCCCGATCGTCGCGGTGATCAGGGCCGCCGCGAACGCGATGAACAGCGAGGTCCGCAGCCCGTAGATCAGCCGGATGAAGATGTCCCGGCCCAGCCCCGGCTCCAGACCGAACCAGTGCTCGCCACTGACCCCGCCGGCGTACCCCAGCGGCATGCCGAAGCCGTCCAGCATGTTCTGGAACTGCTCCCGCGGGCCGATCCCGTAGACCATCTCGATCAGCGGAGCGGCCAACCCCAACAACAGGAAGAAGACCAGGAGTACGCCGCTGATCACCGCCGTCCGGTCGCGGCGCAGCCGCAGCCAGGCGAGCTGACCGGGCGAACGGCCCACGACGCCCTTGGTCGCGGCTCCGCCCTCGTCGCCACCGGACTCGATCTCGGCCAGCGCCACACCCTCCACCGGGGACAGGCTCACGACGACACCTCCTCGACGTTCGCGTCTGCCCGTGCGGGGGCCGCTTCCCCTTCGGGGCCCGTGCTGGCCGCTTCCCCTTCGGGGCCCGTGCTGGCCGCTTCCCCTTCGGGGCCCGTGCTGGCCGCTTCCCC
>NZ_JBEYSL010000615.1:0-3494 GCF_040642735.1 Micromonospora sp. NPDC047753
GGCGCGGGTTCGACGCGGCGCTGTTCCACGACGACGACGGCACCACGTGGCTGCTGGGCGGGGTGGTGGGCGGCGGGGTGGTCGGGGGCGGTGTCGTGGTGTTTGTCAGTCCGAAGAACGCGATGGCGGACGCGGCCATCCCTCCGGAGGGCAGGCTGTGCCCGGCACCCTGGATGCTGTACGCCTCGACCTGGACGGTGCCGCTGCTGTCGGCGTACCGGCGCCGGTTCCAGTTGGCCTGGGGCGTGTCGGTGGAGGTGGGTGTCTGGCTCAGCCCGAACACGTTTGTCCACTGCTCGATCGTCTCCTGCAGCAGCGAGTACGGCACGAGCGTGTCGCTGGTGCCGTGCCACAGCTGCACCCGCGGCCGGGGCCCGGAGTAGCCGGGGTACGCCTGGCGCACCGCGTCGCCCCACTGCTGGGGAGTCCGGTTCATGTTCCCGCCGGTGCACTGGCTGCTGCCGGGCGGGTAGTCCGCCGCGTTGGCGAAGCAGTTGTACGGCACGCCCATGAAGGCGGCGCCGGCCTTGAACACGTCGGGATAGAGGGCCAGCATGTGGTTCGTCATCATGCCGCCGGATGAGCTGCCGGTGGCGTAGACCCGCTCCGGGTCGGCCGAATACTGCTGTTGCACGTACCGGATCATGCTGATGATCGACACCGGGTCGCTGCCCCCACCACGCCGCTTGGCGGCGTCCGACCAGGTGTCGAAGCAGTTGCCGAAGCCGGCCTGCTGGGTCGCGGACGGGTAGATCACGATGTATCCGTACCGGTCGGCCTGGCTGGCGAACTCGCTTCCGGAGTAGAAACCGGGGCCGGACCCGCCGCAGCCGTGCATCGCCACCACGACCGCTGGCCGGGCCGGGCGGTTGTCCGGCACGTAGACGTGCATGCGCATCCGGCCCGGGTTGTCGCCGAAGCTGGTCACCTCGGTCAGTGACGCCGCGTACGCGGGCCCGACCGTGGGGGCCACCAGGCCGGCCGCGACCAGTGACGCGGCCAGCGTGAGTAGCAGTTTCCTTCTGATTTTCACCGCACGACTCCTTCGATTGCCTGTGCAGGCTGGATTGGTCGTGCGATCCGGTTGCGGGTCTGCCCGACTCCCGCGGTGATCGCACGATGCCCGCTACCTGTGGTTCGCCCAGCCCGGCTTCGGATGGCGTCGCGTGGCAATTAGTGTTCCCCCCGGACCAGCAAGTGTCAATCGAGGAAGCTCTATTTGCGGTGGGTCGCGCCCGTCCGTCTACAGTCGTCATACCGTCCCCGAGGAGCACGGAGCGCCTGTGGCAAGCCTCTTCGACATCGACGAGATCTATCCGGACGATGGCGACCACCCACTCCGGCTGCCCCGCCGGCAGGTCGGCAACTCACCCCAGGGCGTCGCGGTGACCCTGTTGGCCGACTACACGCTGCGGACCCGGGTCGCCCTCCCGTCCGCTGCCATCGTCGCGTTGCTCGCTGAGACCGGCGTGACGACGGCCGGAGCGCGGACCGCGATCAGCCGGTTGGCCCGCCGTGGCGTGTTGGAGGGCAGTCGGCTGGGGCGACGCAGCTCCTACCGGCTCAGCCGCGCAGCCGCCGCCAATCTCTCCGCCGGAGGCCACTGGATTCTCGCCTCCACCACCTCGACGGGCCGGTGGGACGGTAGCTGGACGATCGTCGCCTTCTCGCTGCCGCAGGACCGCAGTACGCAGCGCCGGGCGCTGCGGGCGCAACTTCGGTGGCTCGGTTACGCGCCGCTGTACGACGGGCTGTGGATCTCGCCGCAGAAGTTGACCCCTGCGGCTCGGGCCCAGCTCGACCAGCTCACCCTCGGCGCGGTCACGGTGTTTCGTGGGCGGCAGACCGCGCTCGCCTCGACCATTCACCGTGCGCCGATCGAGGCCTGGGACATCGAGGCGATCAGCCGGAGCTACGACGCGTTCCTGCGTCGTTGGACGCCACTGTTGCCCGCCGTGGCGTCCGGGCAGGTCGACGGTGCCGCGGCGGTGCGGGCCCGGACCGAGGTCATGGACACCTTCCGACGTTTCCCGGTCCTCGACCCGCAGCTGCCGGTGGAACTCCTTCCACGGGAGTGGCTCAGGCAGCCGGCGCGGGAGCTGTTCGAGGCCGTCTACGACGGCCTCGCCGCACCCGCCGAACGACACGTCCGGGCGGTCGTCGAGCGGTTCGCCGACGCCGCCCAGCCCGGCATCGAGGCGCACACCACCGCCGACCTCGTCGCCGGCATACGCGCCGATGCCGATCCGGCGCAGCCGTCTGCGAGTGCCACGGCCACCGGGTGTTCGTGAGCCGTTGGGCAGCCGCTGTCGGGTGGCGACTGTGAGCGATAACAGGATTGCCCTCTGAAGCGGTCCGGGTGGCGCGGTGGTAAGACTCGTCAGCTGGTCGCGCGGCGGTTGAGCACTGTCGCCCTGGGCGTTTGGTACCGGGCGAAACGCGGCGTTCCGGGAGATCGGCGTGAACGGCCCGTTACGTCTTGACGAACGGCATGTTATCGCTCACTCTCGATATAGAGGACGATCGCTGTCTCGGCTCACCGGGCGAGCCGTACCGATCGGCCCACCGATCAGGACGTCCACAAGGGCATGCGGACGTCACCTCGGGACCCGGCAGGCGCCGGCGACAGCCCTCTCGGACTGTGCGTGCTGATGCCGGGCGGCCAGGAGGACCGCCCCGATCAGCTGTTCCGAGCGAAGTGGCACATCACCACCACCGATGCAACCACTGAAAAGGAACGCCATGAAACCCATGAGAACGATGCTGGCGGCGGCGACCATGGCCGTCGCCCTCACCACCGGTATGACGGTGGCGCTGACCCCCGCATCCGGTGCCGGCACGACCCTGAAGGCGGCCGCCGCCGAGAAGGGCCGCTACTTCGGCGCGGCTGTCGCCGTCGGCAAGCTGTCGACCAGCGCATACACGACGATTTTGAACCGTGAGTTCAACAGTGTCGTGGCCGAGAACGAGATGAAGTGGAGCTCGACCGAGCCGCAGCAGGGCACCTTCACCTACTCCAGTGGTGACCGCCTGGTCAGTCACGCGCAGGCCAACGGCATGAGCGTGCGGGGTCACACCCTGTTGTGGCACGCGCAGCAGCCGGGCTGGGCGCAGGGCATGTCGGGCAGCGCGTTGCGCAACGCGATGATCAACCACGTCACCCAGGTCGCCACGCACTACCGGGGGAAGATCTACGCCTGGGACGTGGTGAACGAAGCGTTCGCCGACGGTGGTTCGGGTGGGCGGCGTGACTCGAACATGCAGCGCACCGGCAACGACTGGATCGAGGCGGCGTTCCGGGCGGCGCGGGCGGCGGATCCGGGTGCGAAGTTGTGTTACAACGACTACAACACCGACGGGGTCAACGCGAAGTCGACGGGCATCTACAACATGGTGCGGGACTTCAAGTCCCGTGGCGTGCCGATCGACTGCGTGGGTTTCCAGTCGCACCTGGGCACCTCGCTGGCCGGTGACTACCAGGCCAACCTGCAGCG
>NZ_JBEYSL010000616.1:0-3482 GCF_040642735.1 Micromonospora sp. NPDC047753
GCGTGATCAGCAGGCCCACCACGAAGACCAGCATCGGCCAGCTCACCAGCTTGCCGCCGATGCCCAGGCCGACCGGAACCGTGGTGTTGGCATCGATCCGGGGTGGGGCCGCGCTGCTGGCCGCGTACCAGAGGGATCTGGGCGCGCCGGTCGGCGCGGACACCGACCCGGCGGCCTGGTACGGCGCTGTGGCCCGCTACTCGGGCGCGGACAGCGCCGACGCCGCGGCGGCCTTCGCCGACGAGGTCTTCACCACCATCGGCGCGGGCGAAGCCCGGGTGACCGACGACGGCCAACGAATCACCCTGCCGGCCCGGACGGTGCGGCCCGAACGTTCCTGGCTGGACCGGCTGGGCCTGCGCCGGCTGGCCCGCCCGGACGGGGTGGAGTGCCCCCGCACCATCTCCTGCGAGTGGATCCCGGCGCCCTACGAGGCGTTCGGCGAGGGGGACTACGGGAACCACGACCTCTCCGACCGGCCCGCGCGGCAGAAGATCGAGTACATCGTCATCCACGACACCGAGGCGAGTTGGGCCACCACCCTGCAACTCGTCCAGGACCCGACCTACGTGAGCTGGCACTACTCGCTCCGCTCGGTCGACGGGCACATCGCCCAGCACGTGAAGACGAAGGATGTCGGCTGGCACGCCGGCAACTGGTACGTCAACGCGAAGTCGATCGGGTTGGAACACGAGGGCTTCGCGGCGCAGGGCACCTGGTACACCGAGGCGATGTACCGGACCTCGGCGAAGCTCGTTCGGCACCTGGCGCTGCGGCTGGGCATCCCGCTGGACCGCCAGCACATCATCGGCCACGACAACGTGCCCGGCACCATCCCCTCGACAATGCGGGGGATGCACTGGGATCCGGGCCCCTACTGGGACTGGACGCACTACTTCGACCTGCTGCACGCCCCCCGACTGGACACCGGCACCCCGGCCACCGGGCTGGTCCGGATCGACCCGGACTACGCCACCAACCAGCCGGCGTTCACCGACTGCGTCACGGTGGGCGTGCCCTGCGCGCCGCGCGGCTCCTCGTCGGTGGTGCTGCGCAGCGCGCCGTCCACTGACGCGCCGCTGGTCAACGACATCGCGCTTCGCCCGGACGGCAGCCCGAACACGATGGCCGTTTCGGACCACGGGGCCCGGGCGTCCGCCGGGCAGACGTACGCGCTGGCCGGCCGGCAGGGCGACTGGACGGCGATCTGGTACCTCGGGCAGCGGGCCTGGTTCCACAACCCAGCGTCCGCGCCGACCGCCAGTTGGACCGTCGGAGTCGTGGCGACGCCGAAGCCCGGAAGAGCCACCGTTCCGGTCTACGGACGGGCGTACCCGGAGCAGTCCGCGTACCCGGACGGGGTGCCCTACCAGGCGATCTCCCCGCTCCAGTACACGCTGGCCGCCGGGCAGCGGTACGCCGTCGGCGCGGTGCTGGCCGGCGAGTACTACCGGGCCAGCACGTTCGACGGCTCCTCACCCGGCGACTGGACGGTCATTCGCGGCAAGAATCGGTACGCGCAGATCCAGTTCGGCCACCGGATCATGTACGTCGACCTCGCCGACGTGCAGCTCTTACCCTCCCCGGTGGGGGCACCCCGCTGAGAACCACGACGGCCCCCGGTCGGTGACCGGGGGCCGTCGTGTCGCGCGAGGTGGATCAGCCAGGTCTGCGGAACCCGGCGACGGGCATGGTGGTGATGCTGGACACCTGCACCGGTTTGCCGGCGCGTGGCGCGTGCACCATCTGGTTGTTACCCAGATACAGCCCGACATGACTCAGGCCGGAGAAGAAGAACACCAGGTCACCGGGGCGGGCGTCGGCGCGCGAGATGGCCTTGCCCTCGTTCCACTGGTCACCGGTGTGGTGCGTCAGGTAGATCCCGGCCGCCTTGTAGGCGTACTGGGTCAGCCCCGAGCAGTCGAACGAGTTCGGCCCGGTGGCACCCCAGACGTACGGCTTGCCGACCTTGCCGCAGGCGGTCTTGATCGCGGTGCGGGCCGCCGCACTGAACACGCCGTTGATGGTCGGGCAGGCCGCCGTCTTGACGGTGGTCTTGGGCATCGACGCCTCGAGCTGCTTGATCTCGGCGTCGATCTGCTTCTTCTTGGCCGCCAGATCGTTCTGCTGCTTGGTCTGGGTGACGATCAGCGCGTCCAGCTTCTGCTTCTCGCCGTCGTACTTGGCCCGCACGGCCAGCACGCCCTCGACCTCCTTGCGCTCCTGCGAAGCGAGCCGGTCGAGGATGGTGAGCTGCTCGGTGAGCGTGTCCGGCTTGGCGCTGACCAGCAGCGCACCGATGTCGTGTGACGGGCCGGAGATGTAGTAGCGGGAGGCGAGGTCGCCGACCCGGTTGAGCGCCAGCTCGCTCTGCAGCGCCAGCGGCTCGATCTTCTTCTGCAGGTTCGCCGACTTCTGCCGGTTGACCTTCAGCTGCGCCCGGACCTTGTTGTACTGCTCGATGGTGGGCTCCAACTGCTCCCACTTCTTGTCGATCTGCGCCTCGATCTCGTCGACCGTGGGCGCGGCATGTGCCGGCGCGGTCAGCAGACCGGCGCCGACCGCCGCCGCGGCGACCAGGATCAGCACCCGGTGCGCGACGCGACGCAGGCCACCAGAGCGAGCAGACGCAAACAGGTCGTGACGATGAGGGGGCATGGTTGCCACCGGCACCGACTCCTTTGCAACCGACCGCCGGGCGCCTCGCGTGAGGAAAGGGCCGAGGCAGACGACCCACAGCGGTCGGTGCCTCACATTAGGGAAGCTCGCGGCGGTAATCAAGGCGAGGGCGGTAACCATCACTGTCGTGCAACCGCTTGCACACCAAGGGTATTGGTTCATCATCCAACGATTGCGGTCAATACATCGTCGAGAGTGACCACACCGATCGGCCGTCGCCCGTCGCTGACCAGCACCATGTGCCGCCGTTCACGACGCATGGCCAGCAGCAGGTCGGCCAGCGTACGGTCCGGCGGCACCACCGCCAGCGGCCGGTAGACGTCGGCGGGCACCGGGGACCGGCGGCCCTGCCCGGCGTACCCGAGCACGTCCTTGACGTGCACGAAGCCGAGCACCCGACGGGTCGACCGCTGCACCACCGGGAACCGGGACCGGCCGGTCCGGGTCGCCAGCACCTCCAGTGACGCCGGCGAGACGTCCTCGGCCACCGTCACCACTGTCGACCACGGTTGCAGCGCGTCCGCCGCCGTCCGGGCGTGCAGGGCCAGCGCGCCGGTGATCCGCGCGTGCTGTTCCGCGTCGAGCAGCCCCTCGGTCCGCGCCTGCGAGACCAACCCGGCCAGCTCCTCGGCGGTGAACACCGTCTTCACCGACTCGGACGCCTCGATCCGCCAGAACCCGAGCACCCTCCGGGCCGCCCATTTCATCGCGAGCAACAACGGTTTGGTGGCCACACAGAATGCCAGCATCGCCGGGCCGAGCCAGAGCGCGGAGACCTCCGGACCGGCCAGCGTGATGTTCTT
>NZ_JBEYSL010000617.1:0-3475 GCF_040642735.1 Micromonospora sp. NPDC047753
GACGGCGGTCACGCTGGGCAGGTGCGGGGCTTCGACGGAGACCGCGGCCTCCAGCCGGACCTGCCGCCGGTACGTCATCGAGGTGAGCAGGTAGACCACGTGCAGCCGACGCTCGTCGGCGCCGAGGTAGTCCACACCGGACACCGAGGAGCACAGCTCGAAGCGCAGCGCCAGGTCGTCCCGCATCACCTGGCACACCTCGGCGATCCGCTCCGGGCGTACGTGCAGGGTCAGCTCACCCCGGTCGACCACCACCTTCTCGATGGCGTCGTTGAAGGCCGGGTACGCCTCCTCCAGCGCGTCGCGGACCTCGTCGAAGTAGCCCCCGTACGGCCGGGACGCCTCTTCGATGGGCTGGCGCTGGCGGACCAGGCCGCCGTAGCCGGACACGTCGCCGGTGCCCTGGTTGCCGAACATGCCGCGCCCCGCCGGGCTGGCCGGCGGGTACTCCGCCGGGGCGGTGCTGCTGGCGCCGACCGGAGTGACCGGTACCGGCACCCCGCCGTCGTTTGGCTTGTCGGTGGGTGACGTCATTTCGGGCCTGCCTGCGGGTGGAGGTGGTTCTGAGCGTTCATCCAGTTCTCGATGCGCAGCTGCTCCTCGCGGCCCTCACGGACCGCCCGGGTCCACTCGGCGCGCCGGGCCTTGTCGCTGCGGTACGAGGAGGGCATCGAGCCGTAGGGGACGATCGGAACGTCGCCACGCTCCTGGCGGGCCGCCAGCATCTTGCGGCCGTTCGGGCCCAGCGGCTCATACATGATCTTCTCGCGGAGCTTGAGGATCGCGTCGATGAGCATCTCCGGCCGGGGCGGGCAGCCGGGCAGGTACATGTCGACCGGCACCACATGGTCGACGCCCTGCACGATCGCGTAGTTGTTGAACATGCCGCCGCTGCTGGCGCAGACGCCCATCGACAGCACCCAGCGCGGCTCGGCCATCTGGTCGTAGATCTGGCGCAGCACCGGGGCCATCTTCTGACTCACCCGGCCGGCCACGATCATCAGGTCGGCCTGCCGGGGCGACGCCCGGAAGACCTCCATGCCCCAGCGGCCCATGTCGTAGTGCGGACCACCGGCGGCCATCATCTCGATGGCGCAGCAGGCCAGGCCGAAGGTGGCGCCCCACACGGACGACTTCCGAGACCAGTTGACCAGCTTCTCCACCGAGGTGAGCAGGACGCCGGCGGGAAGCTTCTCCTCGATGCCCATCTGACGTTCCTTCCTCAGTCCCAGTCCAGGCCGCCGCGCCGCCACACGTAGGCGTACGCAACGAAGACCGCGACGATGAACAGGACCATCTCCACGAAGCCGAAGATCGGCAGAGCGTCGAACGAGACCGCCCAGGGGTAGAGGAAGATGATCTCGATGTCGAAGACGATGAAGAGCATCGCCGTCAGGTAGAACTTGATCGGGAACCGCCCGCCGCCGACCGGCTGCGGGCTGGGCTCGATGCCGCACTCGTAAGCCTCGAGTTTGGCCTTGTTGTAGCGACGGGGACCGGCGAAGCGGGCGGCGCCGACGGAAAACAGCGAGAACGCCGCGGCGAGGGCGAACAGCCCGATGATCGGTGCGTAAGGCGAGAGCGACATCGTTTTCTCCTGCTCGTCCTTCCCTGCCCTCGGTGCTTGACGAAAATCACACTATTCACGTCCCTCGCAGTGGCAGTCGGCGGGGGTCGATCTTTGTCGGCATCGGGGCCTTGACCAGCACCGATGCCGTCCTACTTATACGGCTGGGGCGGCCTTCGTCATCGCGTTGATGACCCGATCCATCGCGTCCCCGCCGCGCGGGTCGGTCAGGTTGGCCAACAGCTTGAGCACGAAACGCATCAGCGTCGGGTGTGGCATGCCGTGTTTCGTGGCGATCCGCATGATCTCGGGGCGGCCGATCAGTTTCACGAAGATGCCGCCCAGCCGGTAGTAGCCGCCGAGCCGGGCCTTCAACTCGTTCGGGTACGCCAGCAGCGCGCGCTCGCGTTCCGGGCCGGCCGGCCGGGCGAGGGCCTGGACCATGACCTCCGCGGCCAGTTCGCCGGACTCCATCGCGTACGCGATGCCCTCGCCGTTGAACGGGTTGACCATGCCGCCGGAGTCGCCGACCAGCAGCACTCCCCGGGTGTAGTGGGGCACCCGGTTGAAGCCCATCGGCAGCGCGGCACCGAGGATCGGGCCGTCGGCGTTGGTCTCGTCGGTCATCCCCCAGTCTTCCGGGGTGTTGGCGAGCCAGTCGGTCAGCAGCCGGCGGTAGTTGGTCTTGCCGAACGCCGAGGACGAGTTGAGCACGCCGAGCCCGACGTTGACCCGCCCGTCACCGAGGCCGAAGATCCAGCCGTACCCGGGCAGCAGGTTGTCGCCGCTGTCCTTGCTGCGCAGCTCCAGCCAGGACTCCAGGTAGTTGTCCTCGTGCTTGGCCGGCGAGCGGTAGTAGCGGCGGACGGCGACACCGATCGGTCGGTCCTCCCGCTTGGCCAGCCCGAGCGCCAGCGGGAACCGGCCGGAGACGCCGTCCGCCGCGACGACCAGCGGGGCGTGGAAGGTGGTGGGCTCCTTGCCCGGCCCGACCTCCGCCTCGACGCCGGTGACGCGGCCATCGCCGTCGAGCACCGGGCCCAGCACGTTGACGCTGGTCCGAAGTTTCGCGCCGGCAGACACCGCCCGCTGGGCGAGCAGGTCGTCGAAGTCCAGGCGCGTGCGCACCAGACCGTAGTTGGGGAAGCTGGCCAGCTCCGGCCAGTCCAGTTCGAGGCGCACCCCACCGCCGATGACCCGCAGGCCGCGGTTGTGCAGCCAGCCCGCCTCGGGTGAGGTGTCCACACCCATGCGGATGAGCTGGCGCACCGCGCGCGGGGTCAACCCGTCGCCGCAGACCTTCTCCCGGGGGAACTCGGTCTTCTCCAACAACAGCACCCGTACGCCGTGCCGGGCCAGGTGGTACGCAGTCGCTGATCCACCGGGACCGGCGCCCACGACAATGACGTCGGCGTCATGTTCCACCGCGGTCATCCGCGCCTCCTCCCGCACGCTCGTGAAATGCTTCACAAGCCAGACGGGACGAGTGTATGACCGGCGTCATACCAGCGCAGGATCAGGGGTACCTAACTCGCCGATGTGACAGCTCACCACCGTCCACAGCGGTCAGGTGTCAGGCCGGGCTGGAGGCGTCCAGGCCCGCATCGACCCGAATTGTCTCCGGCAGATGCTCGCGGAGCGCCCCACCCGCCGCCCGGTCCAGTGCCGCCAACACCTCGGCGACCACCTGCCGGACCTCCACCGGGTCGGCCCCGGCCAGCTCGCGCAACTGGGAGATGAGCTCGGCCGCGTCGTCATCGGTCGCGGCCACCGGGTCCGCCGGGTCTGCTCCGGTCATGCAATCGAGCGTACCGGGCAAAGTGGACCAAGTCCGATATTTACGGAATCTGAATAATGTCCGTACCAGTTGGTGCAGACCGCCCGCTACTCGCGGATCCCCCGGTGAAG
>NZ_JBEYSL010000618.1:0-3463 GCF_040642735.1 Micromonospora sp. NPDC047753
GCCGTGGCGGCGACGACACGCTGTTCGCGCTGTCCGCCGGTGCGGTCCTGTTCGGCACCAAGCGCGGTCGCAAGCGCAGCTCCGGACGCGGCGCTCGCCGCGCTCTATGAGGAACTGCTCAGCCCCCAGCCCGAGGAGCCGACGAGCGACCGTCTCGACGCCGACGTGGTGCTCCCGATGATCCTCCGCGTCGGTGATCGAGAGCTGCGGCTCTTCTCGACCATCACCACGTTCGGCACCCCGACGGACATCACGATCGAGGAGATCGCCGTCGAGTCCTACTACCCCGCGGACGCGGAGAGCGCCGCCTACTTCACACGGTAGGGCCCGGCCTGGTCGGTTACCAGGCCGGGCCCCGTGCACATTCCCGGTCAGCCGGTGGTCAGGATGAACCTCTCCCAGGCCCCGACCGACGTGCGGTTGGCGATCAGGGATCCGGCCCCGGCGTTCTCGGCGCACACGATCTGGTTGTTGACCGTGGCGCGCAGGCTCACCGTCCCATCCGAGTTGCTGATGAGCTGGAACGTCTCCCACGACCCGATCGCCGTGGCGCTGGCGACCAACGGGTTGGCACCCGCGTTCGCGGCCGAGACGTAGAGCCCGTTGGCGCGCGACCGCAGCGCGATGTTGCCGTTGCCGGCGTCCACCCGGTCGAACTGTTCGGTCGTGCCACCGACGCTGGCCTTGTTGGCGATCAACGCGGTGGTGCCGACCGCCGACACGTACTGGTTGTTGACCTGCGCCCGCAGCGTGCTCACCGGCGTGGTGCTACCGGTGCCGGTCGCGAAGGTGAACGCGTCGACGTCGAACAGGTAGCCGGACCCACCCTTGAACACCAGGTACAGCGTCGTCGACGCGGTGGGCGGGTTGCTGATCGTGGCGGACGCATCGACGAACGTCTCCCAGTTGCCGGTCACCGGCACCGTGACGGTGCCCAGCAGGGAGCCGGTGGCCGACCCGGCCCGGACCTCGATGGTGCCGCCCGCGCCGGCCGACGACGCCCGCACGGTGATGCGGTTGGCGTTGGCCAGGTTGTACGGCTGGTACGAGATCCAGTCGTTGTTCTCGATGAACCCGGCGGTGCGGCCACCCTCGGCGCTGGTGTGGTCCGTGGCCTGGACGCCGGACTGAGCGCCGAAGTGCTCACCCTGGCGGTGCTTGGGTTGCAGCGTCTTGATGCTGTGCGTGGTCAGCCCGCCGTTGTCGGTGTAGGCGGCGTCGAAGACCCCGTAGATGTTCGCCGCCGAGTCGTGCTCGCCGTCGGTCGGCACGGTGATCGAGCCACTGCACCCGTTCTTCGAGGTGATCTGGTGGGCGTGGCTGTCGTGGCCCAGCGCGTACGTCAGGCTCACCTTGGAACAGTCGATAGTGCCGTCCTGCGGGTCGCTCACGCTGATCTGGTACGACACCGTGTCACCGAAGTTGAACAGCTGCCCGTCGGCGGGCGAGGTCAGCGTCACCGTCGGGGCCGTGTTGCCCACGGTGATGACCAGGCTCGCCGTGCCGGTCAAGCCATTCGGGTCGGTGACCCTCAACGTGGGGGAGTACGTGCCGTTCGTGGTGTACGTCTTGGTCGGGTTCGCCGCCGTCGACGTGGTGCCGTCACCGAACGTCCACAGGTAGCTCAGCGCCCCACCCTCGGGGTCCGAGCTGCCGGCCGACGAGAAGTTGACCGTCAACGGGTTGGCCCCGGACGTCGGGTTCGCCGAGGCGACCGCGATCGGATTGCGGTTGCCGCCGCCGATGTACTCGATCCGGAACAGCGCCTGGTTGTTCGACCCGGTGCCGTAGTCCAGCACGTACAACGCGCCGTCCGGGCCGAAGGCCATGTCCATGACCTGCGTGCCGGACCACGGGAAGTTGGAGATCTCCCCACGGGAGCCGTCGGAGTTGACAGCGATGGCCTTGATCCAACGGCGACCGTACTCGCCGGCGAAGAACTGACCGTTGAGCGACTGCGGGAACTTGATGCTGGAGTTCAGCGACGCGTCGTACCGGTAGACCGGCCCGCCCATCGGCGACTCCGAGCCGCTGCCGAACTCCGACGGTGAACCGGAGTCGCCCGCGTACTTGATCCACGCTGCCCTCGCCGCGGGCAGCGTGCCGAGCCCGGTGTTGCGGAACGAGTTGTTGGTCGGCCCGCCGGAGCAGTTGTACTTGGACTGCGACGGCCCGGACGGGAAGGTGTATTCGTTGTACGTTTCCGAGCTCGTGTTGGCGCCGGTGCAGTACGGCCAACCGTAGTTGCCGGCCGACGCGATGCGGTTGAACTCGACCTGACCCTGCGGGCCCCGGCTGGAGTTCGTGCTGCCCGCGTCCGGGCCGTAGTCGCCGAGGTAGACGACGCCGGTGGCCTTGTCGACGCTCATCCGGAACGGGTTGCGCAGACCCATCGCGTAGATCTCCGGCCGGGTGTTGGCCGTGCCGGGGGCGAACAGGTTGCCCGACGGGATGGTGTACGTGCCGTCGGACTGCGGCTTGATCCGCAGCAGCTTGCCCCGCAGGTCGTTGGTGTTGCCCGCCGTGCGCTGGGCGTCGAACTGCGGGTTGCGGTTGGTCCGCTCGTCAAGCGGTGCGTAGCCGGACGACTCGAACGGGTTGGTGTCGTCGCCGGTGGTCAGGTACAGGTTGCCGGCGGCGTCGAAGTCCAGGTCGCCGCCGACGTGGCAGCACTGCCCACGGTCGTTGGCGACCTGGAGCACGATCTTCTCGCTGCCCAGGTTGAGCGTGTCGTCGCTGTTGAGGGTGAACCGGGACAGCCGCAGGTGCCCCTTCCACCGGTCCCAGTCCGACTGGGAGCCGGTGGTCGGCGCGTCCCCGGACGGGGTGCTCAGCGTGGGGGAGTAGTACAGGTAGATCCACCGGTTGGTGGCGAAGCCGGGGTCGACGGCGACGCCCTGCAACCCCTCCTCGTCGTGGGTGTAGACCGACAGGGTGCCGGAGGTCTTGGTGTTGCCGGCCACGTCGGTCACCCGCAGCACGCCGTTGCGGGCGGTGTGCAGCACCGAGCGGTTGGGCAGGACGGCCAGGGACATGGCCTCACCCAGCTCGGCCGAGCCGGTGGCGAGTTTGACCTGTTGATAGTCGGAGGCGGGGATCACCGCGGCCTGCGCGGTGGACGGTGCAGCCACAGCGAGGGCCGCGCTTGTGACGGTGAGAACCGCCGCGAAGAGCGCCCGGGGCCAGCGCCGGGGATACGAGAGCATGATCGTCCTTTCTCGACGACCGGGGGTGCGGGTGCGCGGGGGCGCACCACGACCAGGTGGGGGTGGTGAAGAGCGGGCGGGGGAGCAGGTCAGCTGGTGGTGACCAGGTCGAACTTCTCCCACTGGCCGATGGAGGTCCGGTTGGCGATCAACGGGGAGGCGCCCGCGTTGTCGGCGGAGACGTACCGGCTGTTCACAGTGGCCCGCAGGCTCACCGTGCCGTCGGAGTTGCGGACCAGCTGGAACGTCTCCCAGGC
>NZ_JBEYSL010000619.1:0-3457 GCF_040642735.1 Micromonospora sp. NPDC047753
CGGCGCGATGCGGGTGATGGTCGAGCGGCCCGGCGTGGACCCGCTCGGCGGGGTGTTCTGCTACGCGCTGACCGAGCACCGCTGGGCGGTCGGTGGCGCGATCAACAACGGCGGCATCGTGCTCAAGTGGGCCGGCGCGGCGCTCGCCCCGGACCTGGGCGAGCACTCCGAGGAGGACCTGGTCGCCCTGGCGGCCCGCGCGCCGGTCGGCTCGGGCGGGCTCATCATGTTGCCGTACCTGCACAGCGAACGGGCACCACACTGGAGCGCCCTGCCGCGCGGAGCGTACGTGGGGCTGACCCACGCCCACCGCCGCGAGCACCTGGTGCGGGCCGCGTTGGAGGGCGTCTGCCAACAGCTCGCGCTGGTGCTCAGCTCGGTACGCGCGGCCGGCAACGAGGTCCGGGAGGTCCGGGCCGGTGGCGGCTTCGCCCGCAGCGGCCTGTGGCGGCAGATGCTGGCCGACGCCCTCGGCCTGCCGGTGAGCTTCCCGGCCGCGCACGAGGGGTCGAGCTTCGGAGCGGCGCTGCTCGGCATGGAGGCGCTCGGGCTGATCCCCAGCATCGACCTCGCCGCCGACCTGGTGCGGATCGAGGAGACGGTCCGCCCCGACCCGGCCGCCGCGGCCACCTACGCGGCGCTGCTGCCGCTCTTCGCCGAGCTGTACGAGGCCCTCACGCCGACCTTCACCTCGATCCGCCGGATGGCACCCGGCCTGCCCACCAGCCCCGAACCGTCGGCGTGACCGGGTGCCGGGTCAGGGTGCCTCGACCCCGGCGATCAGGTAGCGCCGCACGTCGGCGTCGAGGATGGCGACCTCCTGCGCGTCGTCCGGCCCGGAGCCCCGGAACGCGGCCAACTGCTCTGGTGACTCCCAGCGCTCGTAGACGTGGATCCGGCCGGGCTCCAACGGGTCGGCCGCCAGCAGGAAATCGAGGCAGCCGGCGGTGGCGCGCGCCCGCGCGATGACCTGTTCGCAGTCGGACAGGTACGCCTCGCGGGTGGCCGGTTCGACAGTCAGGCTGCCGGCGATGATCAGCACGGGTCCTCCGGGGTGAGTGGCTGAGTGGCTGACCTTTGCTCTGCACCCGCCCGTGCGCCAGGCACGGTCCGTAACCGGCGCATCGGCGGGTGCAGAGCAAAGCGGTGATTACCTGTGGGTCACAGTTATACCTGCGGGCCACCGCGGAGGGGGACATTGCCGCCCGGACGGGTGACGCCGGTCCCGCCGGTCCCACCCGCCCCCGGCGCTTCATATCGTGCAAACGTGAGAAAAAGCGACAAGAGGCGCTCATCTTCCCTGCTGGGGAACTCTGCCCGCGTACCCCTGAAGGTGTTGACGGCGGCGGTCGCGCTCGCGGTGCTCGCGACGACAGGGCCGGCCACCGCGGACGGCCCGGGCCGCGCGCCCGTCGCGGACCCGGCGCAGACGACCGAGCCGGGGTACGGGGTGGAGTCCGGTGACGGTCAGAGCCACGAACCCGGGGTGGACCCGACGCCGGAGCGCCCCCCGACCAGTGAGGTGTCCTGGCTGTCGTTTCCCGGCGGGGTGTTCGCAGTGGACTCGCTCGGGCACACGGTGCGCTACCGCGCCTGCGACGGCGACACCGGTCGGGTCGCCGACCCGGGTATGCGGGTCGCCGCCGGGGTGGCCAGCGGCGCTGTCGTCGTCGGAGGCACCGCCTACCGCTACCGGGTGCCGCTGGTCGGGCGCAGCGAGGGCACGTTGGAGGTGATCCAGCGGCACCGCCCGCCGACGACGCTGACCGGGGTGGTGGTGACCAGCCCGCAGCCACCCACCGACCCGGTCGCCGGGGCCCGGCTGTTCCCGCTCAGCGGCCAGCTCGCCCGGGTGGTCGCCGACGCGAGCCTCAACCCGGCCGGGGTCACGGTGCGCGACCTGTCCGGCCGTTACGGCGACCAGCAGATCGCCGTCAACGGCTCGCTGCGCCCCAAGGCGGCGAGCGTCATCAAGCTGTGGATCCTCGTCGAGCTGCTACGTCGGGTCGACTGTGGACAGGTATTCCTCGACGACGGTGTGCTGGTCACCCCGGAGGACGTGGTCGGCGGCACCGGCCAACTGCAGTTCGAGACGTTCCCGCAGGTGGTCACAGTGCACCGGCTCGCCCAGTACCTGATCAAGTACAGCGACAACGTGGCCGCGAACGTGCTGATCACCTACCTGGGTGGGTTCGCCCCGGTCAACGCGCTGATCGACTCGATGAACCAGCGGTCCACCATCCTGGCCCGGCGGATGCTCGACAGCGCGGCGGCGCAACGCGGCGAGGAGAACTACACCAGCCCGGACGACGTGGTGTCACTGCTCGGCGCGGTCTGGGACGGCGAGATCCTCACCCCCGCCTCCCGCGACCTGATGATCGGCTTCATGCGGGAGCAGACCCTGAACACGAAGATCCCGGCGGCGTTGCCGCCCGGCGTGCCGGTGGCCCACAAGACCGGTGACCTGCCGGACGCCTCACACGACGTCGGCTACTACCTGATCCCCGGCACCGAGACCGCCGTCGCGTTCCTCACCGCCGGCCCCATGGCCACCGGCGACGAGACGGTCCGGCGGATGGCCCGCACCGTCTACGACTTCCTGGTCACCCCCATCGACGGGGCGGTCGAGGAGTGAGCCGACCTCAGGCGCCGGGAATGTTCGCCGGTGGATCCTCGCCCACCAGGTCGGCCGCCGGCGGGTCCGCCGACACCGACAGCCCGAAATCCGAGTACGTCAGGTCGAGCTGGGCGGTCTGCGACTGCTCGCTGGCCAACTCGATGCGGTAGCGGACCAGCCGACCCTGCTCGTCCACGGCGGCGGTGAACGGGACCGCCCCGGCCCGGTCACCCAGTACGTTGCCGACGCCGCTGCCCAGCACCGCGCCGCTCTGGCGCAGGTCCAGCGTGCCCGCGTACTCCCGCTCGGCGGTCAGCCGGACCCCCGTCGGCGCGCCCAGCGTGCTGGCCAGCCGGGTGTTGTCCAGGCCCTGCTTGGCCGCCGGGGCACCCGCTTTACCGACGTGCCACCAGGTCTTGCCGTCCCAGACCGGGACGCGGCGGTCCGGGGCGGTGACCCGCACGTACACGTCCAGCCCGGTGGTCAACCGCTCGATCTTCACCACGCCCGTGGGCACCTTCAGCGAGGTGGTCTCCAGACCACGCTTCGCCTTCGGGTCCCAGAGCAGCACAGTCGCGTCCCCGTCCGTGCCGCCGGTGCCGACCGTCAGCCTGTACGGCTGCTCGTCGGCCTTCGCGGCGGCGGCCTTCAACACACTGACCGGGTCGGCGCTCGCCGACGCCGCCGGGCGACCCCGGCCCGGGTCGTCGTCGCCGGAGGCGACCAGCGCCCACGCCCCGGCCCCGACCGCCACCACGAGCACGGCGACAGCGGCGATCAGCTTCGGTTTCGGCACTGTCATCTCCCCCGGGCGGTGCGGTCCGGCCAGACTAGCCGGAC
>NZ_JBEYSL010000620.1:0-3454 GCF_040642735.1 Micromonospora sp. NPDC047753
GTACGCGTCGAGGATCGCGTCGGCGAGCTTGACCACGTGCTCGTCGCCGTGGCCACGGACTCGCCGAGGCTGGTCTTACCCACTCCGGGAGGACCGGCGAGGGCGAGCACCGCGCCGGAGCCGCGACCGCCCACCACACCGAGGTTGCGCTCGGCGCGCCGGTTGCGCACGGCCAGGTACTCCAGGATGCGGTCCTTGACGTCGGCCAGGCCGGCGTGGTCCGCGTCGAGCACCGCGCGCGCCGCGGTCAGGTCGGTGTTGTCGTCGGTACGCGTGCCCCAGGGCATCTCGAGCACGGTGTCCAGCCAGGTACGGATCCAGCCCGCCTCCGGGGAGGCGTCGCTCGCCCGCTCCAGCTTGCCGACCTCGCGCATGGCCGCCTCGCGGACCTTCTCCGGCAGCTCGGCGGACTCGACGCGGGACCGGTAGTCGGCGGAGCCGTCCGGCTCGTCCTCGCCCAGCTCCTTGCGGATCGCGGCGAGCTGCTGGCGCAGCAGGAACTCGCGCTGCGACTTCTCCAGCCCTTCGCGGACGTCACTGTTGATCTGCTCGGTGACCTCCTGCTCGGCCAGGTAGTCCTTCACCCAGCCGACCAGCAGCTCCAGCCGGGCGGTGACGTCCGGCGCGGCGAGCAGCTCGGTCTTCTGCTCCAGCGTCAGCCAGGGCGCGTAACCGGCCGAGTCGGCCAGCTCGGATAGGTCGGTCATCCGCTCCACCGCGTCGATGACCTGCCAGGCACCCCGCTGCTGAAGCACGGAGGTCACCAGGGCGCGGTACTCACGGGCGAGTTCGCGGGCCCGACCGGCGTGGGCGGGTTCGTCGAGTTCGGTCGCCTCGACCCAGAGGGCGGCGCCGGGGCCGGGCACGCCGGAGCCGATCCGGGCCCGGGACAGGCCACGGATGACGGCGGCGGGCTCGCCCTCGGGCAGGCGGCCGACCTTCTCGATGGTGGCGACCACGCCCACCGGGCCGTACTCGCCGTCGATGCGCGGCACGGCCAGCAGCTTGCGGTCGCCGGTCGCCCGCGCCGCGTCGATAGCGGCCTGGGTGGTGGGGTCGAGGGTCACCGGGATGACCATGCCGGGCAGCAGCACGGCGTCGGTCAGGGGCAGTACCGGAAGAGTTGCCATCGAACACCTCGCGTTAGTTGAGCGTGTCTCACTCAAGTAACAAAGCGTTCCCCTTGTTCCGGCCTGTGACCCAGGCCACTTTCGCGCCCGGTCCGTCGGGTCACCGGGGACCGGTGGGCGACCCGACGGGCACCTCAGGTGAGCTTGCTCTTCACCGTGTTCACCACCGAGCCGGCCACTCCCGGGTTGGTGCCGTACAGACGAGGGTCACCCGGGGCCAGCACCGGTTCCGGCGCGTTCGCCCGCGGGTTGTCGTCGTACCGGAACTCGCCCTTGCCGTCGGGCGAGGGCCCGGACGCCCAGCGCCCCTGGGCGGCGTCGGTGCCCGAGGAGAAACCCAGGTAGGTGTAGCCGTACTCCTCGGTGAACTCGCCCGAGTCCGGAAACGCCTCCGGCACCGGCATCTCCTCCAGGCCGTCCTCCTTGAGCTGCTCGATCGCCGCCAGCCACATGTTCTGGTGCATCGTGTCGCGGGCCAGCAGGAAGCGCAGCATCTGCTTGACGCCCGGGTCGTCGGTCATGTGGAACAACCGGGCGACCTGGAGCCGACCCTGTGCCTCGGCGGTGACGTTGAGCTGGAAATCGGCCAGCAGGTTACCGCTGGCGGTGACGAACGAGCCGTTCCAGGGCACCCCGTTGGAGTCGGCGGGCAACGCGCCAGCACCGCTGTGGATGAAGTGCGCCGGATTCGACGCGGCGAAGGTCGCTGCGCCCCCGGGGTTGTCCGCGATGCCCTCCGACATCGACAGCGGCGCGTTGTCCAACAGCCGGGTGATCATCGTGACGATCATCTCGACGTGGCCCATCTCCTCCGTGCCGACGTCGAGCAGCAGGTCCTTGTACTTGCCGGGCAGTCGGCAGTTCCAACCCTGGAAGAGATACTGGTTGGCGACCGTCATCTCGCCCCACTTGCCGCCCAGCACCTCCTGCAACCGGCGGGCGAACGCCGCATCCGGGCCGTCCGGCTTGGCTTCGAACTGCAGATCCTTGACGTGGCTGAACATCCAACCTCCTCGGTACCGGAAACAGGTAGCGAGGCCGTTCCCACCCCGATGACCCGAGCGGGCCAACCGGTGTCCCGGCCGGGTCAGCGCACCGGGCGGGCCATCGGCAGCAGCACCTCCAACGCCACTCCACGCGGCCGTAGCCGATGCGCCCGCAACGCTCCCCCGTCCGTGGCGACGAGCTGCCGCGCGATCCACAGGCCCAGACCGGACATCCCGACGGCCGGCGCCGGACGCCGCAGCGCGACCAGCAGCGCATCGTCGACCCGCCCCTCGTCGGTGACGAGGATGCTCAGGCTGGTGCCGCGCACCGTGGCGTAGAGCCCGACCTGCCCGTCCGGCGGCCCGTGCCGCAACGCGTTCTGCACCAGGTTGACAAGTACCTGTCGGGTTCGTCCGGCCGGCACCGGGCAGGAGGCCGCCTCCCGGGTGGCTCGCGCCCGCCGACGGGCGAGCGGCACCAGCGCCGCGGCCTCCCGCAGGATGCCCGCCAGCGCGACGGCCGGATCCGGCTGCGGAGTCGGCGTCAGCACACCGGTGCCGGCGGTCGCGTCTCGCAGCAGGCTCTGCAGGTGGGCGGCCTGGTCGCGGGCCAGCGCACTGAGTGCCCGCCGATCGTCCCCGGTCAGCTCACGACGCTCGTCGGCCAACGCGCGGGTCAGCGAGGTCAGGGTGCTGATCGGCGTCCGAAACTCGTGACACAGCACCCGCAGCAGCAGCTCCGAATCGGCCGCCGTCGGTCGTTTCTCGCCCGGTGTCGGCTCAATGGGGCGCAACCCTCGCAGCAGGTCCCGCAAACCGTGCCGTACGCGCATCCACCCGAGTCCTCTCGTTCGGTGCGAACCCGCATGATCGGTACCCGCTGGGGAACGGCGCAGACATGCCGGGAGCCTCCACCTTGCGACTCGTCGTCGTGGACGATCACCCCCTTTTCGTCCGCGGCCTGGAGTTGCTGCTCCCGATCACCACCAACGGCCGCGTCGAGGTGGCCGCCTCGACCGGCGACGCCGCCGCGGCGGCGGCCCTGGTCAGCAGCTGCCGCCCCGACCTGGCCCTGGTCGACCTGCACATGCCGCCGCCCGGCGGCATCCGGGCGGTGGCCGCGATCCGGCGGACCACCCCACGGGTACGGGTGGTCGCGATGTCCGGTTCCGCCGACCCCGGGCCAGCGGTGGAGGCGCTGCGGGCCGGTGCCGAGGGGTTCCTGCCCAAGACCAGCGAACCGGCGCCTCACGTGGCTCAAGCCGCAGACCATCACCGGGCTCCGGCTCTCCGTCGACGACGGCACAGCCGCCACCCGCCTCGGCAGTGTGCGGGTGG
>NZ_JBEYSL010000621.1:0-3452 GCF_040642735.1 Micromonospora sp. NPDC047753
GCCGACCTGGCCCGATTCGCCTGGCAGCAGCTCCGCTTCCGGCTGCTGGCCCGGGAGCACGCCGGTGACATGTCACTGGCCAAGGAAGCGGCGCGTGCCGACCACAGCGAAGTCCTTGCCGGTGTAGTCGAAGCGGTGCAGCACGTGCCGCATCGCCTCGAGCCGGGCCCGCTTCTTGTCGTTGCTCTTCACCACCGTCCACGGCGCGTCGGCCGTGTCGGTCCAGAAGAACATCGCCTCCTTGGCCTCGGTGTAGTCGTCCCACCGGTCGAGTGAGGCGATGTCCATCGGGGACAGCTTCCACTGCCGGACCGGGTCGACCTGACGGATTGCGAACCGGGTGCGCTGCTCGTTCTGGGAGACGGAGAACCAGAACTTGACCAGCCGGATGCCCGAGCGCACCAGCATCCGTTCCAGCTCCGGGGCCTGCCGTAGGAACTCCAGGTACTCCTTGCGGCTGCAGAAGCCCATCACCCGCTCGACGCCGGCCCTGTTGTACCAGGAACGGTCGAACAGCACGATCTCGCCGGCCGCCGGCAGGTGGGCCAGCCAGCGCTGGAAGTACCACTGGGCGGCTTCCCGCTCGTCCGGCTTGGCGAGCGCCACCACCGACGCGCCACGTGGGTTGAGGTGCTCCATGAAGCGTTTGATGGTGCCGCCCTTGCCGGCGGCGTCCCGGCCCTCGAAGAGGATCACCAAACGCTCGCCGGACTCCTTGATCCAGTCCTGGAGCTTCAGCAGCTCGATCTGGAGCAGCCGCTTGTCACGGTCGTACTCGTCGCGGTCCAGTCGCTCGTCGTACGGGTAGTCCTCGCGCCAGGTCTCGACAGGGGTGCCGTCGGGGCGGAGCAGGACAGGGTCGTCGTCGTGGCCATCGGCCACCCGGTAGTCGGCGGTGAGGTCCAGCAGCGCGGAGTCGGCCATGTCGGTGGGACTTACCCTGCCCTGACCCGCCAACCACCTCCCCGGTCGGGTGATCTGCGGACGGCGTGGAGCTCAGCTGCGCAGGTAGGAAGCGCCGTTGAGGTCGACGATCGTGCCGGAGGCCCACTCGGCCTGCGGCGAGGCGAGCCAGTGCACGGCGGCGGCGATCTCCTCCGGTCGGCCCACCCGGTCGAACGGGCTCTGCGCCCGGATCGCCGCGCCCTGCTCGCCGTGCAGGTACTCGGTGACCATGTCGGTCGCCACGAAGCCCGGCGCGACGGTGGCGATCGTGATGCCGTAGGGCGCGAGCGCCACGGCGAGGGACTGGCCCAGCGCGTTGAGCCCCGCCTTGCTGGCCCCGTACGCCGGCTGGTGCGGCTCGCCGCGGAACGCGCCACGGGACGAGACGTTGACGATCCGCCCGCCGCGTTCGCGCATGTGCTGGGCGGCGCACCAGATGACGTTGCCGGCGCCGGTCAGGTTGGTCTCCACCACCTGCCGCCAGCGCTGCTGCCACTCCTCGTACGAGGCACCGAAGATCGGGTGCGGGTCGTCGCGGTCGCCGTACGTCCCGGCGTTGTTGACCAGCACGTCCAGCCCGCCGAGCAGTTCGGCGGCCCGGTCGACCATGACCCGGACCGCGTCCGGATCGGTGAGGTCGGCGCGGACCACCACGTGCCCGGTGCCCGGCAGTTGCGCGCGCAGCTTCTCGGCCGCGTCGGCGGAGTCGCGGTGGTGGATGGCCACCCGGTCGCCGCCGGCTGCGAACGCCTCCGCCACCGCGCGGCCGATCCCGCGCGAGGCCCCGGTCACGAGTACCGCCCGATCCGTCATGCCGGCCATCCTGCCTCAGCGTGCCTTCACCGCTAACAGGCCGGTGGCGGTCGCCGCGCCGGAGTGTCCCCGGCCCGTTGGTCCCTACACTGCTCCGATGGGATCCGACTGCCTGTTCTGCCGCATCGTCGCCGGGGAGATCCCGGCCACAGTGGTCCGGGAGACCGACACCACGCTCGCCTTCCGCGACATCGACCCGAAGGCGCCGGTGCACGTCCTGGTCATTCCGAAGGAGCACTACGCCGACGTCGCCACGCTCGCCCAGGGTGACCCGGCGCTGGCCGCCGACGTGCTGGCGACGTCCGCCGCCGTGGCCGAGGACGAGGGGCTGCTCGGCGACGGTTTCCGGCTGATGTTCAACACCGGCGCGTACGGCGGGCAGGAGGTGTTCCACGTGCACGCGCACCTGCTCGGTGGTGCGCCGCTCGGCCCGATGCTCGCCCGGGACCTGGCGTGACCCCAGCGGCGGCGCCCGGCTCACCGGTGGATGAGCACCTGGCCCGGTTGGTCCGGCGGGTGCAGGCCGAATCGCGGGTGCCGGCGGTCTCGGCGGCCCTGCACCGGGCCGACCGACCGCTCTGGAGCTGCACCGTCGGCGAGACCGGCACCGAGAGCCCTCTGGGCGCGGGCCCACCCTCGCCGGACCCGACGCCGTCGGCCAGCGCGCCCGCCCCGCCACCGCCGAAGCCCGGTTCGCCGGCGCTGACGGTGAGCCGGGGCGAGATGCCCGCCATCGTCGACCTCACCGCCGTGGGCGCCCGGGACTGGGTGCACTGGGGGGAGCGCGGCGGCAGGTCGACGAACCGCAAGCGTTCCGGCTCCGGCGAGATCATCGACGGGGGTGGCCCGGGCCGGCGGGTCGGTTGGGACGGCAACCAGGAGTACGTGCGCTGGGCCGACGGCACGCCGGAGCGGTCGACGGACGGCAGCTCCAACGGCGTCTACGCCTGCGGTGCCGGGAACGGGTTCAGCCTCGCCGTCGCCGGCAGTGGTGAGCCGCGCACGGTCCAGCTCTACGGTGGCACCTGGATGGCGCGGGGGCGACTGGAAGCGCGGCTGTCCACCGGCGGGCCCGCCAGCATCGCCCGACTGGAAGACCCGTACACCAGTCAGAGCGCCCAGTTCACGATCCGCTTCACTCTGCCGAAGGGTGCCCGGCTGCTGTTGAACTGGACCGTCGAGAAGGTCTTCACGCAGCACTGCGGCAACGTCGGCCTCCAGGCCGTGACGGTGCGTTGACTGACTGACTGATCGCTGTGCGGTCGGCCAGCGGGACAGTTTGTCCGTCGCGGACTGTCGAACGCGTCGTAACTTTCTGCTGTCCCCATCCGACCATCCAGTGTGGAGGCAGCCGATGAGCAGCAGCACGACCCACCGCGTCCGTCGTGCCGCTTCGTCCGGCACCGGTGAAGCGTCCGGGGAGGTTCTTCGCGACATCCCCCTGCCGCCGTACGTGACGGGCGAGGACACCCAGTTCGCCGTACGGGCGGTGGTGGTGCACGCCCCCCGACGGTGGTCCGGGGGCGTGGTCTGCCGTAACGACGCCAGCCCGCACCCGTGCCGCCTGCACCGCTGGGGCACCCGGGTGCTGGCGCTGCGCGGGCTGCGGGCCGCCGAGATCGCCGCGCTCATCGAACGCGGTGACCCGACGGCGGTGGTCCCCCCACCGGACCGTCCGGCCTGAGCGCTCGCCG
>NZ_JBEYSL010000622.1:0-3450 GCF_040642735.1 Micromonospora sp. NPDC047753
GCGGGGCTGCGGGGCTGCGGGGCTGCGGGGCTGCGGGGCTGCGGGGCTGCGGGGCAGCGCGAGTGGGCGGGCGCGGGCGCGGCGAGGCGCGGGTCAGCCGGCGGTGGCGGTGGCCAGCTTGAGGCTGAAGGCCAGGAACAGGGCTGCCACGGCGGTGGTGCCGCCGGCCGCCAGGCGGCGGCGTTGGCGGAACTGGGCGGCCAGGAAGGTGCCCGCGAAGATCAACGCGGTCAGGTAGAGCACGCTGGTCACCTGCGCGATCAGCCCGAGCAGCAGGAACGACAGCGCCGGCCACGCGTAACCGGGGTCGACGAACTGGATGAAGAACGAGATGAAGAACAGGATCGCCTTCGGGTTCAGCAGGCTGATCACCAGCGCCTTGCGGAACGGGCTGCGCATCGCCGCCGGCTCCGCGGCGTCGATGAGCCGCGGCGTGCTGGGGTCGTTGCGGTCGCGCCAGCGCCGCACGGCGCCGAGCAGCATGGTCACCCCGACATAACCGAGGTACGCGGCACCGGCGTACTTGATCACCATGAACAGCGGCGGGTACGCCTTGAGCAGCGACGCCACCCCGGCGGCGGAGAGGAACATCAGCACCCCGTCGCCGACGAACACTCCACCGGCGGCCCGGTAGCCGACCGCGACGCCCCGTTTGGCCGCGGTGGAGAGCACGAAGAGTGAGTTCGGCCCGGGCAGCAGGATGATGGCCACGGTGCCCAGCACGTACGTCCAGATGTCGGTGATTCCCAGCACGCCCGCCATCATCACGCCACCGGTGCCGTCCGCAGAAGTCTTTCTCGCAGCCTGGCCTGTGCGTTCGGCCACTCGTCGACGGTCATCGCGTACTGCACGGTGTCCCGCCAGGAGCCGTCGGGGCGTTGCCGGTGCATCCGCAGCACCCCCTCCCGGGTTGCTCCGAGCCGTTCGATGGCCGCCTGGGAGCGAACGTTGCGGATGTCGGTGTGAAAGGCGACCCGTATCGCGCCCAGGTCGTCGAAGGCCCGGCCGAGCAGCAGCAGCTTCGCCTCGGTGTTGATCCCGGTACGCCACCAGGGCCGGCCGAGGAAGGTGTGCCCGATGGCCACCGCCCGCCGCTGGGGGTCGATGTCGTAGTAGGAGGTGCTGCCCACCACCGCCCCGGTCGCCGCGCACCGCTGCACCCAGGCCACCCGCTCGCCCTGGTGCTGGGCGGCCAGGGCGGTGCCGATCACCTCGGCGGTTTCGGCGGGGACGGTGGGCGGCGCGACGCTGAGGTGCCGCCACACGACAGGGTCCGCCGTGGCGGCGTGCAACTCGTCGGTGTGGGCCAGTTCCAGCGGCTCCAGCCGAACGTGCTCGCCGCGCAGCGGCACCGGGTCGTGCCAGGGCGTGCGGGGCGTCCGCAGGTACGCCGGCAGCGGCGCGGTGACTCCGGAGTCCGGCTCGGGTGCCCCGGCGGTCAGTCGCAGCGGCAGCACGCCGGCCCAGTGCGGCAGGTCCAGGTCGGCCTCGTCCTCGCGGACCCCGCCGGTGCGGGCCCGTACGGACACCTCGCGCAGTGGCAGCGCCAGTACGGCGGTCTCGGCCACTTCGCGACGGCTGGGCGGACGAGTGGCGGTGCTGCGTCCCGGGCCGACCTTCTCGACCAGCGCGGTGAGCATGGCGAGCTTCTCCCGCTCGTCGGTGACCAGTCGGGCGGTGCCGTGCGCGACGACCGAGCGGTAGTTGGCGCTGTGGTGGAACTGGGAGCGGGCGTAGACCAGCCCGTCGAGAATCGTCACCGCGACGCAGACCGGCAACCCGTCGTCGCCCCGGGCGGCGAGCAGCGGCCGACTGCCGGTGGAGCCGTGCAGGTAGAGCGTGTCGCCGATGCGGACGTGCAGGGTGGGCAGCACCCGTGGCTGGCCGTCGACGGTGAAGCTGAGCGCGCAGTCGTACGCCTCGTCGAGCACGGCGTGGGCGGCGGCCTGGTCGTAGCTCATCTTGTCGCGGGAGCGGTGGGGTGTGGTCCGGGCGGTGGGTGGATACATGCGCTCGCCCCTTTGTTCTAGTACAATCTCTTATTTGTGTCAGCACAGTATCAGCTCACCGGTACGACAGCCGTCGAGATTTCGGCCAGCATCGAGTCGGGCATCCGTACCGGCGCCCTGTCACCGGGAGCCGCCCTGCCCCCCGTTCGGGCTCTCGCCACCGAGTTGGGTGTCAGCCCCGCCACCGTCGCCCGCGCCTACCAGGAGCTACGCCAGCGCGGCCTGCTCGCCACCGCTGGTCGGCACGGCACCCGGGTGCGCCCCCGCCCGCCGGTGGCCGCCCGTCGCTCCGCGCTGCGTCCCCCACCGTTGCCCGGCGCCCGGGACCTGTCCCGCGGTGAACCCGACCCCCGTCTGCTGCCCCCGCTGGGCCCGCACCTGGCGGCGCTCGCCAGCGAGAACGGCCCGTCTGTCGGCTACTCCGACGCCGGGGTCCTGCCCGAACTGGCCGAGACGGCCCGCGCCCGGCTGCGTGCCGACGGCGTACCGGCCGGGGAGTTGACCCTGACCGGCGGTGCGCTGGACGGCATCGAGCGGTTGCTCGGCGCCCACCTGCGCCCCGGCGACGCGGTGGCGGTCGAGGACCCGGGCTGGGCCAACCTGCTCGACCTCGTCGCCGCGCTGGGCCTGCGCCCGATCGGCGTACCAGTGGACGACGAGGGGCCGGTGGTTGCCGGCGTGGCAGCGGCGCTCGCCGCCGGAGCGCGGGCGTTGATCGTCACCAGTCGGGCGCAGAATCCGACCGGTGCCGCCGTCTCCGCGGCCCGCGCGGAGGCGCTGCGGACGCTACTCGCCGGCCGACGGGACCTGCTGTTGATCGAGGACGACCACGCTGCCGAACTGGCCCTCGTACCCCTGCACCCGCTCGCCGGTGCGACAGCGAGTTGGGCCTTCCTCCGCTCGGTGAGCAAGCCCTTCGGCCCGGACCTGCGGCTGGCGGTGCTGGTCGGCGACGAGACAACTGTGGCCCGGGTGAGCGGTCGTACCCGGGTCGGTGCAGGCTGGGTCTCCACAGTGCTGCAACGTCTGGTGCTCGCCCTCTGGCGGGACCCGGCGGTCACCGAGTTGGTGCAGCGGGCGGCGCAGAGCTACGAGCAGCGCCGCGAGGGGCTGCTCGCCGCTCTGGCCGAACGCGGCCTGACCGCACACGGTCGCAGCGGCATCAACGTCTGGCTGCCCGTCGCGGACGAGACCAGCACTGTGACAGCGCTCCGCGACGCCGGCTGGGCGGTGGCCCCCGGCGCGCTCTACCGCATCGCCGCCCCGCCGGCCCTGCGTATCACCGTCAGTTCCCTGGACACCGCCGACCTGGCCCCGCTGGCCGCCGCCCTGGCCCACGCCGAAAACCCACCCCCCACCCAAGGCTTCCCCACCTGACCCCCCGCCGCGCCCCTACCCCGCCCCGCCCTACCCCACCCCCGCCCCCGCCCCGCCCGCACCC
>NZ_JBEYSL010000623.1:0-3431 GCF_040642735.1 Micromonospora sp. NPDC047753
GCCACCGCCACCAGCACAAAACCGAAACGCGACACAAAGAAAACGAACACTTCGAATACCCCAAGGCCACGCCGCACAGGTTAAAGATCAAGCTAAGGCCTGTTTCATAAGAACTGGCCGGCCTGCGGCGGGCCCGGACGACGACCGGCGGCGTTGCGGTTTCGTCCGAATACAACACCGGTATCCGGACGAAACCGCGCCTTGCCGGATCGCCGCCCGGACTCCGCCTCGGCTCGACCGCCCTTATGAAACAGGCCTTACGTCAGCTCAGCGCGGCCGCCTTGCGCAGCAGCACCGAGCGTTCGCGCTGATTGGCGCAGAGCCGGGCGGCCAGCTCCAGCTCGGCGCGCGCCTCCGGAAGCCGGCCGAGGCGGGTCAGCAACTCGCCGCGCACGGTCGGGACGAGGTGTGACCCGGAGAGCCGGCTGGCGGCGATCAGCGCGTCCACGATGGCCAGGGCTGGTGCCGGACCCGAGGCCATGGCGACGGCGACGGCCCGGTTGAGTTCGACCACCGGCGAGGGCGCGACCCTGCCGAGTGTCTCGTAGAGCCGGACGATCCGGGCCCAGTCAGTCTCCTCGACCGAGGGGGCCGACGCATGCGTGGCCGCGATCGCGGCCTGTAGACCGTAGGGGCCGAGGCCGCGCTGCGCTGCCCTGGCCAGCGCGGCCAGCCCACGGCGGATCGCCGGGAAGTCCCACAGCCGGCGGTCCTGCTCCGCGAGAAGGATCGGGGTGCCGTCCGGGTCGGTCCGGGCCGGGAAACGCGCGGCCGTCAGCTCGCACAGGGCGAGCAGGCCGTGCACCTCCGGCTCGTCCGGTTGGAGCGCGGCAAGTGTGCGGGCCAGCCGGATCGCCTCGTACGCCACGTCGGGGCGCAGCAGGTGGTCGCCCGACGTGGCAGTCGACCCCTCAGTGAAGATCACGTAGAGGACGTTGAGCACGCCGCCCAGCCGCTCGCGGCGCTCAGCGGCCGGCGGCAGCTCGAACGGCACCCCGGCCGCAGTGATCGCCTTCTTGCCGCGGGTGATGCGGGCCTGCACGGTCGGCACCGGCACCAGGAACGCACGGGCGACCTCCTCGCTGGACAGGCCGCCGACCACCCGCAGGGTCAGCGCCACCTGCGACTCGCGGGAGAGCACCGGGTGGCAGCTCACGAACATCAGCGCCAGCACATCGTCATCGATTCGGTCGGTGTCGATGTCCTGATCGAGCGCGGGATCGGCCGCCAACAGGGCGTACCGCTCGTGGAGGGCGACCCGGCGGCGGATCGCGTCGATCGCCCGCCGCCGGGCCGTGGCCATCAGCCACCCGGCCGGATTGGCCGGAGAGGCGCGCGGCCAGGACACCAGCGCCTCGGCCACCGCCTCCTGGGCCGCGTCCTCTGCCAGCCCGAAGTCACCGGTGAACCGGGTCAGCGCGGCCACGATCCGCGCCGACTCGATCCGCCAGACGGCCTCGACGTCGGCCGTACCCATCAGACCTGGCCGTTGCTCTCGCCGCCCTGCGGGACCTCGTCGGCCTCGGCCACCCGCCGGACCTCGATCTTGGACCCGCGGACCGCCGGGACCCGCGTGGCCCACGCGACCGCCTCCTGTTTCGTGGCGACATCGAGCAGGAAGTAGCCTCCGAACAACTCCCTGGTCTCGCCGTACGGACCGTCGGTCACCACCGGTGCCTCGCCACCGAAGTCGACAACGACGCCCTGGCGCGGATCGTCCAGCCCCTCGGCCGCGACGAGAACCTCGGCCTTCATCATGTCCTCGATGAACTGGCGGGTGGCGGCCATCATCTCGTCGAGGTTGGCCATCATGGCCGCGTTCGTCTCATCGGTGCCCCGCATGATCAACATGTACTTCGACATCGCGTTCTCCTCATCCGGCGGGCCGCCTCTCGACCCCAGCATCCCCACGTCGAACGGGCGGCCCGCGGATCGACACGAGCCCGGAGCATTCTTCGCTGTCCCTTGCTCGGCGATCTTGCTCTTGCTGTCCCGACATAAAGGGCATCCCGTCTGTGTCGACAACCGAAACCGCATGATCGCCGCGGCTGGGTAGCGCCGCCGGCGCTTGATTCGATCGGCATTCGTCAATAGATTGAGGGTGGGCGCCGCCGGGGTCCGGGGGACCGGGCCGTCGGCGGCTGACAGGTCCACCCCGAGCCGGGCATGTCGGTCGTACGCGCGACCGGTCGCTGTGGCGCACCGCCGCGCCGCATCCAGGGCACGTTGCCACGCCGCGTCCGTCCAGGACGCGCCGCCGTGCCGCCTCCGCTCAGCTCGATGGCAGAAGGACCCTTCATGACGATTTTCCGTGCCCGCCCCGCCGCGACCCTGGTGGTCGCCGCCGCGCTGGCCGCCGCGACCACCACCGGAGCGGCCCTGCTCACCGGCCCGGCCACCGCCGCCCAGGGCTGCCGGGTCGACTACACACCCAACCAGTGGCCCGGCGGATTCACCGCCACCGTCAAGGTCTCCCCGGGGGACGCCGCCGTCTCCAGTTGGACCGTCACCTGGACGTACGCCGGGGACGAGCGGGTCACCAGCGGCTGGAACGCCACGGTCAGCCAGTCCGGATCGACGGTGACCGCCCGCAACGCGTCGTACAACGGCAGTATCCCGGCCGGCGGATCCACCGAGTTCGGGTTGCAGGGCACGTACGGCACCAGTGGTGGCGCCCCGACCGGGTTCAGCCTGAACGGCGTGCCGTGCAACGGCGCCACGCCGCCGACCACCCCACCGCCGACGACGCCTCCACCCACCACCCCACCGCCCACCACGCCTCCGCCGACCACGCCTCCGCCCACCACCGAGCCGCCGGCCGGGTGTGCCGGCGCGGTGCTCTGCGACGGCTTCGAGGGCCAGACCGGTTCGACGCCATCCGGTGACTGGACCGTGGTGAGCCCGGACTGTTCCGGCGCGGGTACCGCCACCATCGACACGGCGACCGCACACAGCGGCAGCCGGTCGGTCCGGATCAACGGCGCCGCCGGGTACTGCAATCACGTCTTCATCAGATCCACGAAGAACCTCGGCAGCGTGGGCAACGTCCGGTACGGCCGGATCTGGGTGCGGCACACCACCGCCCAACCCACCGAACACACGACGATGATGGCGATGGCCGACGCGGCCGACGGCAACAGGGACCTGCGGTTGGGTGGCCAGAACGGCGCCCTGCAGTGGAACCGCGCCTCCGACGACGCGACCCTGCCCGAGCAGAGCCCGGCCGGGGTGGCGCAGAGCCTGCCACTGCCCACCAACCGGTGGACCTGCGTGGAGTTCATGGTGGATGGCGCGGCCGGTCAGCTACGCACCTGGGTGGACGGGACCGCCATTCCCGGGCTGACTGCGATGACCACCAGCACCACCGGGATGATGACGTTCTGGTCGCGCTTCGCGGCGTCCGAGGTGTCCACGTTGATCGCGGTGAAGCC
>NZ_JBEYSL010000624.1:0-3429 GCF_040642735.1 Micromonospora sp. NPDC047753
GGGCTGGCCGCCCCGGTCGTGGCCAGCCCCGCGGCTGTCGACGACCTCGCCGTCGGCGAACGCTACCTGCGCGCGTACCTGAAGCAGATCAAGGCACCCGGGCTGGCGTACGCGGTCATTCGCGGCGACGAGGTCGTCCAGCGAGGCGCATGGGGCGTCGACGGTGACGGCCGACCGATCACCACGCAGACGCCGTTCCTGCTCGGGTCCACCAGCAAGTCGTTCACCGCGCTGGCGGTGGCGCAACTGGTCGAGGCCGGCCGGATCGACCTCGACACCCCCGCCTCCACGTACCTCCCGTGGTTGCGTCTGGGCGACGCGGACACCGCCCGGACGGTCACCGTCCGCCAACTGCTGACCCACACCAGCGGCCTGCCGCAGGTCTGGAGCACCGACCTGACCGACCGCTACGACAACCGCCCCGGCGCGCTGGCCCGGTCCGTACGGGACCTGGCCAGCGTGCGGCCCACCACCGCCGTCGGACAGACGTATCAGTACAGCGACGCCAACTACATGATCCTCGGCGCGCTCGTCGAGAACGTCACCGGCGACACCTTCGGCGGCTACCTGCGCCGTCACGTGCTGGACCCGCTCCAGATGACGCACTCCGCGGCGACCGCCGACGAGGCCCGCGCCGTCGGCATCCCGCCCGGTCACCGGTACTACTTCGGCCAGCCGCAGCGCTTCGCCGCGCCGTTCGACACCGCCGGAGTGCCCTACGGTTTCCTCGCCGCCAGTCTCGACGACCTGTCCCACTACGTCATCGCGCAGCTCGGCGGCGGCCGCTACGGCGACAGCCGGATCCTCGGACCGCAGGGCACGCGACAGCTGCACACCGGCACCGTGGCCACCGGTCACGGCACCTACGGGTTCGGTTGGAAGAACAGCACGCTGGACGGCGTCGGCGCCCGCATCGTCTGGCACGCCGGCGCGACCCCGGACTTCTTCACCCATATCGTGCTGGCACCCGACTCGAACCTCGCCGTGATCATCATGACCAACCTCTACGGCCTGTACATGGACGCGCCACTGAGCGCCGGGGCGTTCAACCTCACCCGCATCCTGCACGGCGGCACGCCCGCGACCGCCACCGAAGATCCGATGCAGGTCTGGGCTCTGGTCGGTCTGCTCGGGGTCGCCGCGGTGCTGCTCGCCCTGCTGGCCTGGTCCTGGGCCCGCGCCCTGCACGGGCGCCGGGGCGACCGCGTTCCGCCGGTGCGTTCCCGTGGCGCGACGATCGCCGCCACCACCGCCTGGATCGGTGCCTGCGTGTTGGTGGCCGTCGGCGTCGCCTGGCAGGTGCCGGCCTTCTGGGAGGGCGCCGGGCTGGCCAAACTCCAGTTGTGGGCACCGGACGTCGGTCACGGCATCCGCGTCGTGGTCGTCCTGGCCGCCGCACTCGCGCTGACCCGGCTGGGCCTGGGCGTGCACGCCGTTGTCACCGCCCGCCCACCGACCTCGCCCCCGGCGCGAGCACGCGACCGGTCCGTCGACGTTGACCAGCCCGCCGCCCCTCATGGCGCCGACACCATCCCTGCCAATCACCGCTGGTAGTTGCGGCGGCCCGGCACTACGTTTAACGTGTTGGTTAAGTGATTGGAGGCTCTGGTGTCTGGCAGCGATCAACTCAGCGCGGTGTTCTCGGCGCTCGCCGACCCGACTCGACGGGCGATCCTCGCCGAGCTGGCCGACCGCGACGCCACGGTCACCGAGCTCACCGCTCCGCTCCCGATCTCGATGCCGGCGGTGTCGCGGCACCTGAAGGCGCTGGAACGCGCCGGGCTCATCTCCCGCACCCGGTCGGGAAAGTTGCGGATGAGCCGCATCGAGGCCGCCCCGCTGCGCGAAGCGGCCGAGTGGATCGAGCGCTACCGGCGGTTCTGGGACACGTCCCTCACCCGCCTCGACGCCCACCTCGCGGCCGTACAGGCCACCGACCGCCCAACGGACCGAACGGCCCACGGCCCGGCGATCCCCGGCAGGGAATCCCCGAGCAAGGCTTACGACAAGGAGAATTGATGGACAGCGACAAGCCGCCGATCGTCATCTCGCGCGTGGTCGACGCGCCACGGGAGCTGGTCTACCGAGCTTTCACCGACCCGGACCACCTGGCAGCATGGTGGGGGCCGATCGGCAACTCACTGCCCCGCGACGAGATGGAGTTCGACGTCCGGCCTGGCGGCTACCAGCGGTGGACCGAGGTCTTCCCGACCCAACCCGGCCTGCGAGTCGAGGTCCACATCGACCTCACCGACGTCGTCCACGGCGAGCTGATCGACGGCATCGCGCACGTCACCGGGCAACTCCCGGAGGGCATCGCGCCACACGAGACGAGGATGCGGGTCGAGTTCCACGACGACGCCGATGGACGGACTCGACTCGAGATCCGTCAGTGGCTCCCCGAGCAGTTGTCCGCTCCCGCCAACCAGGGTTGGAACGAGGCCTTCTCCAAACTGGACGCGACACTCAGCAATGCCCAACCCGTCACCGTCAAGGTGTAGCGCCATGGCCAAGCTGATCTACGTGACCAACGTGTCCCTCGACGGTTACATCGAGGACGAACACGGCAGATTCGACTGGACCCCACCCGGGGACGACTACCTCGCGTTCATCACCGACCTGGTTCGGCCCATGGGCACCTACCTCTACGGCCGGCGCCTGTACGAGTCGATGGCCGTCTGGGAAACCGACCCTGCCCTGGCCGCACATTCGAAGCTCACTGCCGACTACGCCGACGTCTGGCAGGCAGCGGACAAGGTCGTCTACTCCACCACGCTCGACGCGACCTCGACCGCCAGGACCCGGCTCGAAAGGGGCTTCGACCCCGCCTCGGTACGCGCCATGAAAGCCTCGGCCACCAGCGACCTCACCATCGGGGGCGCACACCTCGCGGCGCAGGCATTCCAGGCCGGGCTGGTCGACGAGTGTTACCTGCTGATCCACCCCATCCTCACCGGCGGAGGCAAGCCCGGTCTGCCCAGCGGCACCCGCCTCGACCTGGAGCTGCTGAGCAATCACCGGTTCGGCAACGGTGTGGCCTCCCTGCACTACCGCATCCGCACCTGACACGGTGGTCGGCGTCACCCACCTCGAAGAACGCGGTGACGCCGACCCTGCCGCCGAGCAGCCACGATCACAGCAATCGGCCAGAGGGGCGTCTCGCTCAGGGGTTGATCAGTCTCCAGTCTCCTTCGGAGATGACCTCAACGCTGCCCTCAACCACGGTGATCGCGGTGTTGTCGTCGATGGCGTAGGTCGGGACCGGGATTCCGGCCGCCCACTTCTCGATGTGGGACAGCTCGGTGTCTTCCATGTCCGGATGGTTGAGGTGGGGGTACAGCGTGAAATCCACCACGTTCTCGGCGCCAACCTGCTGCTGGAGCGGCACGAAGTAGGTGTTCACCGACCGGCCGAACGCGGTCCACATGT
>NZ_JBEYSL010000625.1:0-3428 GCF_040642735.1 Micromonospora sp. NPDC047753
GGGGGGCGGTCGGCTCGGGGGGCCGGCTACGCCGGTACAGCTCCGCCACCACAGCGCTCGGCACCCGGGGCCAGGTGGTGACAGTGCCGGTCTGCCGAACGACAGTGTGGACACCTGGTTCGTGTGACCGGTGAGCAGGCCGAGCTGGTCGCTGCGCGCCGGGTAGGTGACATCCCAGAGCGTGGCGGTGCCGTCGACGCTGGCAACGGCCAGCAACCCTCGGCTGGGACTGAACGCCACCGCGGACACCGCGGCGACGTGGCCCCGCAGGGTGCCGAGTCGCCGAGGGGCGGCGAGATCCGTGACGTCCCACAGGGCCACCGTGCCGTCCTGACCGCCGGTGGCAACGGTCTGCCGCCGCACCGCGTCGTCGTGGGCCCGGTCGAACGCGACGGAGGTCACCACGCCATGGTGGTCGGTCATCCGGGTCAGCTCGCGGGGAGCGCCTGCAACGGTGAGATCCCAGAGGATGGCGTTGCCGTCCGCGCCGCTGGTCGCGAGCGTCTGGTTGTCCGGGCTGAAGGCGACCGAACTCACCCAGCCGGTGTGAGCGCCGAAATGGGCGAGCCGCAGAGGATGGGCCCGGTTGGCCATGTTCCACAGGTCCACCGTTCCGTCCGCACTGCCGGCGGCGAGCAACCGACCGTCCCCGCTGAAGCGGACCGTCCCCACCGGGCCGTTGCCGCCGCCGAGCCGGACGAGCGCGCCCAGCCCGCTGCCGGCCCCACTCCTCCAAAGGATCACGGTGCTGTCGGTACTCGGGGTGGCCACGTACTGCCCGTCGGGACTGACCGCCACCGCGTTGACCCAGTTCGACTGGCCACCGAGCACGATGGTGCTCTGCACCGGCCGGTTGAGATCGGTGACGTCCCACTGCAGCACCGTGTGGTCCGCCGCGACGGTGGTGATCACCCGCCCGTCCTGCGGGCTGAACTGCACGGCGCGCACCGGGCGGCTGTGTCCGGTGAGCGAGAGGAGACGCTTCGGCCGCCCCGGATCACCGATGTCCCAGAGGAGCACCATCGCTTCGCCACCGCCGGTGGCCACCCTCCGCCCGTCCGGGCTGAACGCCACCGCGCCGACCACCTGGGTGTGCCCGACCAGCTGGCCGAGCCGACGCGCGCCAGGGACGTCCCAGATGATGGCCGTACCGTTGCTGTCGCCGGTTACCAGCGTGCGCCCGTTCGGACTGAAGGCCGCTGCGGCCACCCACCCGGTGTGGCCACTCAGGCGGGCGAGTCGACGGGGCCGGGTCGGATCGGCCACGTCCCACAGGGCCGTCTGGCCGCTGGCGTCGCCGCCGGCCAGCCGTCGCCCGTCCGGACTGAACACCACAGAGGACAGCCTGGTCCATTGATCGCGGAGCGTCCCGGTCAGGCGGGGCTGGGTGGGCTCGCTCACCTGCCACAGGGAGACGCTGCCGTTCGCGTCCCCGGCGGCCAGCGTCTGCCCGTCGGGGCTGAACGCCAGCGCGTCGACGCGGGCGCCGCCACGCAACTCGCCGACCCGCCGGGCGGTTGCCGTATCCCAGAGGATCACCCGGTTGTTCGCGCCGCTGCTCGCCACCGTCCGCCCGTTGGGGCTGAACGTCACGGCCGAGACCGTGCCCTGATGACCGACCAGGGTTCCCGCATATGGGCTGAGCAGGCTGGTGAGCATCCGCGCGGTGGTCGTCTGGTTGTGGTGGAGCCGGTGGGCTGCGATCTCGAGCATGAGCGCCAGTTGTGGTGCGTTGCCTCGGACGGTGTCAGCCCTGCCGAGCAGGGCGGCCGCGGTGGCGACCCGCTGCTGCTGTCGGGCGTCGCGTTGACCTTGAATGGCGAGAACGGTCGCGCCCAGGGAGATGATGAGCAGGACCGCCAGACCGCTGCGAACCCCGAGCCGGGTCGTCCGGCGGCGGCTCTCCGCGCGGGTGCTCTGCTGGAGAAAGGCCGTCTCGGTGGCCGTCAGAACGGGGTAACGCGCCGGGTCGGCGGCCCACCTTCGCGTGGCGCTCGTCGCGGCGACCAACTTTTCACCGCGGTACAGGTAGGACTGGTCCCGGTCGCGCGCGTGCCAGGCGTCGGCTTCGGCGGTGAGCTCGTTGTGGAGCGTCCGGTCGGTGCGATCGGATTCCAGCCATCCGGTCAGCCGTGACCAGTTGCTGAGCAACGCGTCGTGACCAATCTCCACGCCGTGGTCGCTGGCCATGACCAGTCGCTTCCGGGTGAACACGTCAACGACCAGGTCCACCTGCCCGTCCTGGCCGCAGACTTCGCGCAGGCTCGTCAAGGTCATCCGACGTCGGGCGAGCCGGCCGTCGGCGGTCAGGACGGTGAGATGGGTGAAGACCGCCCGCGCGGTCGCCTGCTGCTGGTCGTCGAGCCGCTGGTACGCCTCCTCGGCGCTGGTCTGCACGGCGTCGGCGACGCCACCGGCACGGCGGTATTCGAGCACCGTCAACCGGTCGCCCCCGCGGTGCTCCCAGGTGGTCAGCATCGCCTGGGACAGCACCGGCAGGACCCCGATATCGAAGCCCGAGCCGCTGGCCCGGCCGCGGAGATCGTGCAGGACGGCGTCGATGAGAGCCGGGTCAACCGTGACACCGGCCTCGGCGGCGGGGCCGGCGATCGCCGCTGTCAACTCCGCCTCATTCATGGGGCCGACGACGAACGGGCCCCGCTGCACCGACTCGCGTAGCTCGGGAAAGCTCATGATCTCGTCGAGGAAATCGGCGCGTACCGCCAGCAGGATCAACCCCGGCGGCGAATCCGCCGGGCCGACCGGTGTGCCTGCCATGGCGCGCAGCGCCGCCACGAACATCCGCCGTTCGGCGCCCTGGTCGGCCGGCCGTTCGCGGGCGAGCGTGAACAACTCCTCGAACTGGTCCACCACCATGACCACGCGGGCTCGTGCCCGCTCGTCTGACGACGCGGTGGCGCGGTTTGTTCGGAGGATCTGGGAGGCGATGAGCGCGGCCTGCCCGGGGTCGTCGACCAACGATCGGTTCACCGATGCGGCGTCCAGACCGGCCAGGTCGGCCAGATGGACCGCGAGTTCCCGAAGCGGGGTGGCCGTCGGGGTGAAAACCCGACGCGGCCAGCCCTCCGAACCTGGCTCCAGGTTCCCGGCGGCGAGTTGCGGCAGTAACCCGGCCCGGAGCAGCGACGACTTGCCCGCACCGGAGGCGCCGATCATCACCAGCGGCGCGGACAGGTCCAGCTGTTCGGCGAGGCGTTGCAGCAGCCCCGTGATCAGCTCGCGGCGTCCGTAGAACACCTCGGCGTGCCGCTCCTCGAACGGCGACAAGCCCAGGTATGGACTGCCGTCCCAGCGTGCTTCGACGTCCGTGCCGGTGCCATCGGCGGCGCGGGTACGCGCCTCGACCGCCGCGACCGTGTCCAGGATCCGCCGTACCGCCAGGGCCAGGTCGCGGGCCACCCGAGAAC
>NZ_JBEYSL010000626.1:0-3398 GCF_040642735.1 Micromonospora sp. NPDC047753
CCACGGCGGTGAGGGTGGTTTCCGCGGTGGTGACCGCGACGGTGGTTTCCGTGGTGGTGACCGTCGTGAGGGCGGTTTCCGTGGCGGCGACCGTGACAGTTCGCGTTCCAGCGCTCCCCGTGAGGGCGGCTTCCGTGGCGGCGACCGTGACGGTTCGCGTTCCAGCGCTCCGCGTGAGGGTGGTTTCCGGGGCGGTGACCGCGACGGTGGCTTCCGGGGCGGCGACCGCCGTGAGGGCGGCTTCCGGGGCGGCGACCGCGACGGCTCGCGTTCGGGCCCGCCGCGTGAGGGCGGCTTCCGGGGTGGTGACCGTGAGGGTGGTTTCCGTGGTGGCGACCGCCGTGAGGGCGGTTACCAGGGTGGTGACCGCACTCGCTCCGGCCCGCCGCGCGAAGGTGGTTTCCGGGGCGGTGACCGCGACGGTGGCTTCCGGGGCGGTGACCGCCGTGAAGGTGGTTTCCGGGGCGGGGACCGGGACGGCTCGCGTTCGGACGCTCCCCGTGAGGGTGGCTTCCGTGGCGGTGACCGTCGCGAAGGTGGCTTCCGGGGCGGGGACCGGGACGGTTCGCGCTCGGGCGCCCCGCGTGAGGGTGGTTTCCGGGGCGGCGACCGTACCGGGGGTTTCCGGTCCGACGAGCGGCCGCGTCGCGAGGGGGAGTTCCGTCGCGATGACAGGGCGGGTGGCTCCGAGTCGTCCGAGGGCGGGCGTAGCTCGGCCCCGGCGCTGCCGGACGACATTGTCGCGACCGACCTCGACAAGGACGTCCGCGCTGAGCTGCTCTCGCTGAACAAGCCGGTCGCCGAGACGGTGGCCCGGCACCTGGTCGCCACTGGGCAGCTGATCGACGAGAACCCGGCCGAGGCGTTGGCGCACGCGCTGGCCGCCCGGCGGCTCGCGTCGCGCATCTCCGCTGTCCGTGAGGCGGTCGGTCTGGCCGCGTACCGGGCGGGAGAGTGGCAGTCGGCGATCGCCGAGCTGCGCACGTACCACCGGATGAGTGGACTGCAGAGCCACCTGGCCGTGCTCGCGGACTGCGAGCGGGCTCTCGGCCGGCCGGAGCGGGCCATTGACCTGTTCCGTGGCGCGGACCGGGAGAAGCTGGACCAGGCCGTGGCGATCGAACTGCTGATCGTCGCCGCCGGCGCGCGTGGTGACCTCGGGCAGAAGGACGCCGCGGTCGCGATGCTCCAGGTTCCGGACCTCACCAACGAGGCCACCGTGCCGTGGACGGCCCGACTGCGGTACGCCTACGCCGACGCGCTGCTCGCTGTGGGTCGGCGCGAGGAGGCCCGCGAATGGTTCTCCCGCGCTGCCGACGTGGACACCGAGGGCGAGACCGACGCCGCCGAGCGGCTGCTCGAACTCGACGGCGTGGTCATCGAGGGTGACGAAGAGGACGAGGCCGCCGAGGAGATCGCCGCAGGCCCGGGCGCTCCCGGCGCGGTCCCGACCCGATCCGACGCCGACCTGGCCGGCGACGACGATGAAGATGAAGATGATGATGACGACGACGACGATGAAGATGTCGACGACGACGACGACGACGACGATGACGACGATGACGACGATGACGACGATGACGACGATGATGATGACGACGACGAGGACTTCGACGACGACGAGGAGGACGACGCTGTCGGCCGCCCCGCTGACGACGAAGGCTTCGACGACGAGGACGAGGACCGTCACCCCACCGGGAGCGGCAACGCCGACGCGGCCACCACTGGCGACAGTGGCGTGACGGACCGGGACGCGGCGAACGGCGACGCGGCGAACGCCGACGGGACCGTGCCGGCCCGGGACGACGAGTCGGGGTCGACGCAGCGGTGAGCGCGGGCGTGGGGGAGCGGCTGGTCGACGGGTACACCCTGGTCGTCTTCGACCTGGACGGCGTGATCTACCTGATCGACCGGCCGATCCCCGGCGCCGTCGACGCGGTGGCCCGGCTGCATGCCGAGGGACGGGCGGTGGCGTACGCCACCAACAACGCGTCGCGCCGGTCCAGCGAGGTCGCGGACCTGCTGACCGGGATGGGCGTGCCGGCCCGACCGGAGGAGGTCCTCACCTCCGCTGCCGCCTCGGCCGAGTTGCTGCGTGACCGGCTGCCGGCCGGCGCGTCGGTGCTGGTGGTCGGCGCGGAGGCGCTGCGCGCGGAGCTGCGCGCGGTCGGCCTGAACCCGGTCACCCAGGCCGATGAGAAGCCGGCGGCGGTGGTGCAGGGGTACGGCCCGCAGGTCGGTTGGGCCGAGCTGGCCGAAGCGTCGCTGGCGGTGCGGGCGGGTGCGATCTGGATCGCCACCAACACCGATCGGACCCTGCCCAGTGGGCGGGGACCGCTGCCCGGCAACGGGTCGCTGGTCGCCGTGCTGCGTACCGCACTGGAGCGAGACCCCGACGTGGTGGTCGGCAAGCCGGAGCCGGCGCTGTTCGAGACCGCTGCCCGGCGCAGTGGTGGTGGGCGGAGCCTGGTGGTGGGTGACCGGCTGGACACCGACATCGAGGGTGCCCGCCGGGCCGGGCTGGACAGCCTGCTCGTCCTCACTGGCGTGCACGGCGTACCGGAGCTGCTGGCCGCCGAGCCGCGGCGACGTCCGACGTACGTCGCGAAAGACCTGGCGGGGCTCTTCGACCCGGCTGCCGCCGTGCGGGTCCCGGGCCCGGCGGACGCTGGCGGCTGGTCGGTGACCGACCGGGACGGCACGCTGGAGCTGGCCGGGGCCGGTCGGCCGCTGGACGCCCTCGCGGCGCTCTGCGCGGTGGCCTGGTCGGCGTCGGTGCCGGCGCTGCCGAAGATCCGTCCGGTGGGCGCGGACGCGGCCCACGCGGTGGAGAGTTTCGGTCTGACCGCGGCGGCGTGAGCCGGGCGGTCGTCAGAGCAGCTTGCGCAGCTTGAGCAGGTCGAACGGGTTGGCTTTGATCGACACCCGGCGAGAGGTCACCGCGCTGGTGACGTCCAGGTCGCCACGGACCAGGGCGAGCAGGTCGTCGCTGGACGTGCTCAGCGCGATCTTGGCCTTGGGGTCGTCGCCGTCGGTCAGCTCGACCAGCCGGCCGCCGGTGATGCGGCCGTGGAACGCGGTGTCCAGGTCGGTGATCCGGCAGGCCAGCGTCCGGTCCAGGTCGATCCGTTCGCGTACGGTCTCGGCGTTGCGATCCAACCGGGCGGCCAGCTCCTGCAACGCCTGCCGGCACTCGTCCACGCTGGCCACATCTCCCCCTCGGTGATCGCCACGCCGTCCTCGGCACCGTACCGCACGGGTCGGTCGGGGGTGCCCGGTAGCGTGACACCTGCACACCCCGCCCCGTGGAAGGACTCAGGCATGCAGGACGCGTGGCGCGCCTACCTCGAGCTGGCCATGGGCCTTGCGGAGGCGCCCCGGAAGAAGGCCCAGGACGT
>NZ_JBEYSL010000627.1:0-3388 GCF_040642735.1 Micromonospora sp. NPDC047753
TGCGGACGCGTCCGGGGTCCAGGTGTCGATCCACACCGACACGCTCAACGAGGCCGGATTCGTCGCGGACACCCTGCGGGCGATCGGTGGACGGGCGATCCACTCGTACCACACGGAGGGTGCCGGTGGCGGGCACGCACCGGACATCATCACCGTGGCCAGCGAACCGAACGTGCTGCCGTCGTCGACCAACCCGACCCGGCCGTACACCGCGAACACCCTGGCCGAGCACCTGGACATGCTGATGGTCTGCCACCATCTCAACCCGTCCGTGCCGGAGGACCTCGCCTTCGCCGAGAGCCGGATCCGACCGTCCACGATGGCCGCCGAGGACCTGCTGCACGACCTCGGCGCCATCTCGATCATCGGCTCCGACGCGCAGGCCATGGGCCGGGTCGGCGAGGTGATCATGCGGACCTGGCAGAGCGCCCACGTGATGAAGGACCGGGTCGGCGCCCTACCGGGTGACGGGCCCGCCGACAACCACCGGGCCCGACGGTACGTGGCGAAATACACCATCTGCGCCGCGATGGCCAACGGCCTGGAACGGGAGATCGGCTCGGTCGAACCGGGCAAGCTCGCCGACCTGGTGCTCTGGGACCCGGCGTTCTTCGGGGTCCGGCCGCACCTGGTACTCAAGGGCGGCATGATCGCGTACGCCCAGATGGGCGACGCCAACGCCTCGATCCCGACACCGCAGCCGATGCTGCCGAGGCCGATGTTCGGGGCGTACGGCGCGGCGGCGGCCGCCACCAGCCTGGCCTTCGTGGCCCCGGCAGCCCTGGACGCCGGGCTCCGCCTGGATGTGCGTCGCCGGGTGGTGCCGGTGAGCGACGTACGGTCGCGGGGCAAGGCCGACCTGCCGGAGAACAACGCGATGCCGCACATCGAGGTGGACCCGGACACCTTCACGGTGCGGATCGACGGGCAGGTGGTGGAGCCGGACCCGGTGACCCGGCTGCCGATGGCCCAGCGGTACTTCCTGTTCTGATGGCAACGCCGAGCCTGCTGTTGCTGTTGGCCGACGGACGCTTCCCGGCCGGGGCGCACGCGCACTCCGGTGGTCTGGAGGCGGCCGTCGCCGCCGGCCGGGTCAGCGACCTGGCCTCGTTGGAGGCGTTCCTGGCCGGACGACTGGCCACCGCCGGTCTGGTCGGCGCGGCGTTCGCGGCAGCCGCACACCGGGCGGCGGTGGCCGAGACCGCCGACTCCGCCAACCCGGCCCGGTCTGCCCGAGGGTCGGACGCGCCGGACGAGTCCGCCGCCCGGTCGTGGGCGCTGGCTGAGTCCGCCGCCCGGTCGGCTGCGCTGGCTCGGCTCGACGCGGAGCTGGACGCGCGTACCGCCGCCCCGGCGTTGCGGGCGGTCTCGCGCCGACAGGGCCGGGCGCTGCTGCGGGCCGGGCGGGCCATCTGGGCGGACGCCCCGTTCGCCGACCTGCCCGCGACGCCCGGTGGCGCACACCAGCCGCTGGTGCTCGGGCTGCTCTGCGCCGCGGCCGGGCTGTCCCGCGTCGAGACCGCCACGGTCGCCGCGTACGGGACGCTGACCGGTGCGGCCAGCGCCGGCGTACGTCTGCTCGGACTCGATCCGTACCAGGTCCAAGCGTTGCTGGTCGGCCTGGCCGACGCCTGCGACGGCACGGCCGCCGACGCGGCGCGGGCCGCCGATGATCCACCGGAGCGGCTGCCAGCCGCCGCCGCCCCACTCGCCGACATCCATGCCGAGATCCATGCCACCTGGGAGGTGCGTCTCTTTGCGTCCTGACACCGTTGTGCCGAGCGCTGTGCCCGCCGTCGAACCGATCACGCCGCCGCCGGGCACGCCGACGGCGGCCATCCCACCCCACGACGAGACCGTTCCGCACACCCATCCGGAGCCGGGGGTGGACCCCCATCCGCCGTTGGAGCGTGCTGGCCGTGCCCTGCGGGTCGGCATCGGCGGCCCGGTCGGTTCCGGCAAGACGGCCCTGGTGGCCGCGCTCTGCCGTGCCTTCGCCGACGAGTTGCGGCTCGGCGTGGTGACCAACGACATCTACACGACCGAGGACGCCGACTTCCTCCGGCGGGCCGGCGTGCTGGACCCGGCGCGGATCCGCGCGGTGGAGACCGGCTGCTGCCCGCACACGGCGATCCGCGACGACATCGGCGCCAACCTGGACGCCGTCGACGAACTGGCCGATGCGGTCGGCCCGTTGGACCTCGTCCTCGTGGAGAGCGGTGGGGACAACCTGACGGCGACCTTCAGTCGGGGGCTGGTCGACCGGCAGATCTTCGTGGTCGACGTGGCGGGCGGGGACAAGGTGCCCCGCAAGGGCGGCCCGGGGGTCACCGCCGCCGACCTCCTCGTGATCAACAAGACCGACCTGGCCCCGATGGTGGGCGCCGACCTCGCCGTCATGGATCGTGACGCGCGGGCCCGGCGCGGCGACCTTCCGACCCTCTTCCTGTCCATCGTGGGAGACCCCACCGCCACGTCGGTCGCGGACTGGATCCGGCACGAGTTGGCCCACCACGCCGCCCTGCACCCGCTCGCCGTACCGGCGAAAATGGCCTGATGCGAGCGCTCGCCCGGCTGGTCGCCCGGGCCGACGGGCGGGGCGGCACGGCCCTTGTCGAGCTGCACGGCGAGACGCCGTTGCTGCTGCGCCAGACCCCGACCGACGGTGGTGTCGCCACTGTGTACCTCGTCGGCGGGGCGGCCGGGCCACTGGCCGGCGACGATCTGCGCCTGGAGATCGAGGTCGGGCCGGGCGCGGCCGTGCGGGTGCGCAGCGTCGCCGCGTCGATCGCCCTACCGGGCCGCGTGGGTGCTGTCTCCCGGATGGCGGTGCGGGCGGTGGTGGACGCCGGGGCCACGCTGCACTGGCTTCCGGAACAGTTGGTGGCGGCGGCTGGCTGCGCGCACCTCGCCGAGTCCCGGATCGAGTTGGCCACCGGTGCGGGCCTGCGGTGGCGCGACGAGCTGATCTGCGGCCGGTACGGCGAGGCGCCCGGCAGCGCCGTCGTGCACACCCAGGTCGACTACGCGGGTCGACCACTGCTGCGGCAGTCCCTCGCGGTGGGACCGCACGCGCCGGGCTGGGCCGGCCCGGCGGTGCTCGGCGGCGCCCCGGCCACGGGATCGCTGCTGGTGGTCGACCCGTCGCGGCCCGCCGAACCTCCATCGGCCGAGGGCGGTGTCGCCCGGCTGCCGTTGGCCGGTGGCCCGGCGACCCTGTGGACGGCCACCGCTCCCGACGCGCACACCCTGCGCGCCCACCTCACCGGCTAGCCCACCTCACCGACTAGGAAGCCCAGTCGGTCCGCCTACCCCGGGGGCCGTTCTGGAGGCGGACACTGCGGAGAGCGTGATGTCTGTGAGTCATCACGATGACTCACAGACATCA
>NZ_JBEYSL010000628.1:0-3385 GCF_040642735.1 Micromonospora sp. NPDC047753
GGGGCCACCGCCGGGGCACCCGGCGACAGGCTCCGGCCGGCCGCGCGGGTGGTGTCCGCGCACGAGCGCAGCAGACGCGCCGCTGCCAGGTCCGGGATCGGCTCCGGCGGGGCGTCCGCCGCCAACCGGTCCGCGTCGGCGAGCACCTCCCGTAACGCTGCCCCGCTGATCCGCAACGCCCGATCCTGAGCGCCCGCCGCGGTGGGCGCCCACGCCGGAGGGCTGCGGTTCAGCGCGATCGCCGCCACCACGTCGTGCGCCCGCTCGCGTCGCGCGTTCCGATCACCCACGGCGGCGTGCGGGTCGGTCAGCCGCTCGGCGGTGGCGTCGAGGAAGGCGGCGACGCCGTCGGCCGCCTCGGCCAGGCGCTGCCGGTAGGAGACCGGCACCGGGTCGGGCCAGAGGAACACCTCGGCCGCGGCGAGCAGCACGACTGCAAGGGTCACCCCACCGAGTCGCTCCGGCAGGGTGTCCGGTTGGTACGGCGGGAACGACGCCAGGATGTAGAAGAGCTGAAACGCGCTGGCCAACCCCACCAGGCGCGGGTTGCCGACCCCGGCGAACGCCACCACGAAACCGACGACCAGCATGCCACCGGCGGCCGCCCAGGTGCTCCACGCCAACAGCGAGCCCATCGCGATGAGCGCCCACACCACCGGCAGCGACAGCACGAGGATCCGCGCCCGTTGCGGCGCCGGACCAGGTAGCTGCGCGAACGACCCGGCGGCGATCGTGCCGAACAGTCCGTACGTGGCGAGCGTCGAGCTGCCCGCGCCGTACCGGCAGCCGTAGAAGACGACGGACGCGACGAGCGTCAGCCGGACCGCCCGCCGCAGGACGGCGTCACCCGGGTCACGGCGGCGAAGCCGGCCAAGGAGGCTGGTTGCGAGCACTACCGCTCCCCCGGTTCGTCGCTGCACCCCTCCCCGGCCCACCATTCTTCACCGCGCCTCGCGACCGGCGGCGCGTTTGGCGACGAATCACCGCCGGGAGCCGCCGAGCAGGCCGAGCCGGAGGGCCCGGAACAGGGTGCCGGGGCGACTCAGGGCGGCCGGGTGGTCGAGCATGGTGGTGACCCGACCCAACCGGGCGTTGAGCACCGGGTCGGTCAGCGACGCCCGGAAGAGCAGGTCCCCGAACCACTTGGTGACCCTGTAGCCGGGCGGGTACGGCCCGTCGACGTGCGGCAGCTCGATGTCGGCGGTGGTGGAGATCTGCCAGGCGGCGTCGACCACCACGCGGACCTGGTCGAAGTACGCGTGCGCGGGCTCGTCGTGCGGCCTCGGACCGGAGCGCAGGTACTTCGACAGGCAGGAGGCGTGCAGTGTCGCGGAGGTCATGCCCTGGCCGTACACCGGGTTGAAGGAGGCGACCGCGTCGCCGGCGGCGACCAACCCGGCGGGCAGACGGTCGAGCTTGTGGAAGTCTCGGCGTCGACTGTCCGCCTGGTGGTACGTGACCACCCCGCCGAGCATCTCCCCGTGTTCGGCGATGTCGCCGAACATCTGCGGGTAGTGCTCCCGGCAACGGGTGGTGAAGTCGGCGACGTCACGGCTGGGCCGGTCCCCGTCGTAGCCGGCCACCAGCATGATCCAGCGGTCCCCCTCGACCGAGTTGATCCCACCGATCCGGGCGGTACGTCCCTTGCCCGCCATGGTGTGGAAGACCGCCACCCAGGCGTCGCTGACCTCCTCGTCGCGCTTGAAGAGCGCCGTGGCGTAGTTCAGCTTGATCGGCATGCGGTGCAGCGGCGGGCGCGGCCACCCGTGCTCGGCCAGCCAGTCGCTCAACCGGCTGGACCGCCCCATCGCGTCGACCACCAGGTCCGCCGCTTCGACGACGGGCTCGGTGCCGCCCTCGGGCACGTACCGGGCGCCATTGACCCGCCGCTCGTCGAAGAGCAGACCCTCCGCCCGGCCGTACACCATGCGGATGTTGTCGATGGCGAGGGTGCGTCGGCGGACCAACGCCTCCAGGAACGGACGCGTGGTGATCAGCGCCGGCCCGGTGCCGGTCGCCGCGGGCGGCAGACCCAACATGCCGTTCACGAAGACCTTCGCCGTGCCCGGGTCGCTCGGTGGGGGCGGGGCGCCGAGCGCGAGCGCCTCGTCGGCGATGCCGGGAAACCAGCGCTCCAACTGGACCTGACCGGCGGGCAGCAGCGCGTGCACCTGACTGCCCTGGGGCACGCCCGGCCGTGGACCGGCGTCGACATCGGACGGATCCCGTTCGATGATCAGCACTTCCTCGGCGTGGTCGCTCAACACCCGGGCCGCCAGCAACCCGGCCATGCTGCCACCGAGCACCACCGCCCGTCGCATGACCACTCTGGTCTCGGCTGGTGGTTCGGCCGTCGCTATCTCGGCGAAGAGCCGGGACGGAGAGGCGGGCATGGGATCACTCCTCGAACGGTCGGGAACCTCGGCATTCACGACCGTAACCATCGCGACGCCAGCCGTCAGCGCTGAGTTGGCCCGCCACTTCGAGTTGGCGCCCCGGATGCGGTGGTCAGATGGGCGGCGAGCCCTGCCGGCCAGGACCGCGCTGGGCCCGGCGACCAGCTATGAATGTCTGATGAGTGCCCATGCCGGTGCGACCCGGCCTCCGTGTGCCCCGGCCCTTCCGGATCCCGCGCCGGGCAGCCGAACCAGGCCGGTCGTCTGGTGGGGCTTCCTGAGCCTGGTGGTGGCCCTGGCCGCCTGCACGCCCACGGGTGACTCGCGCCGGCACGCCACCCCGCCGGCCACCGGTGCGGGGCCGTCGACGGACGCCAGTGGTGGTGGGTCACCCTGCACGACATCGGTCGACACGCTGCCAGCACCGCCGGCGGGCTACCGGTTGGTGGGCGAAGACGTGGCGGTGCCCACCGCGCCCGTGATGTCGGCGCAAGATTCCGGGGAGGCCGATCCAGCGGCACGGCTGTTCGCCAAATGGGGGCTCGTCGTCCGCGCCGGCACAGTCGTCGACCTGCGGGTGGCACCGGCCTGGCAGGACAGGGCCCGGCTCGGCTGGGGCGGCACCGGCACGCCCGCTGCGGCCGTGACCGTGCACGCCTGCGCGCCGGAGGGTGGGCAGGCTCAGTGGATGGCCTTCGTCGGCGGCACCTGGGTCGCGCAGCCCGCCTGCGTACCGCTCATCGTGACGTCGAACGGCCAGACCGACCGCGTCAACCTCGGCATCGGCGTCCCCTGCAACGAGACCACCGCCCCCTAGCCCTGCACCCCCACCCCACCCCCACCCCACCCCCCGGTTGATCAAGAGGTTTGCGTCACCCATCCCGGGGTGTCGTGACGCAACGATGAGCGACGCGTCGACCTGCCAGGTGCCCGCGCCACCGGTGGCGGACGCGACCAGCGTTCCGACGACGGCGACGGCCACTGTGACC
>NZ_JBEYSL010000629.1:0-3351 GCF_040642735.1 Micromonospora sp. NPDC047753
TTTTTTTTTTTGGGTGTGTGTTGTACTGTGGTGTGATTTCCTTTTGGGGCCCGGCCCCCCCCCGGGGGTTAGCGCGCGGGGGGGGGGGCCCCCCCCCCCCCCCCGCCCGTCGACCGCACCGACATACCGTTCGTCACTGTCGACCCCGCCACCTCGCGGGACCTGGACCAGGCGATGCACCTCGCCCGCCGCCCCGGTGGCGGCTACCGGGTGCGGTACGCGATAGCCGACGTCGCCGCGCACGTCACCCCGGGTGGGGCGTTGGAGGCGGAGACCTGGCGGCGGGGGCAGACCATCTACCTGCCCGACGGCAACGTGCCGCTGCACCCGCGCACCCTCAGCGAGGGTGCGGCCAGCCTGCTGCCCGACGACGACCGGGCCGCGGTGCTCTGGACCATCGACCTGGACGCCGACGGCGGCACCGTCGCCGTCGAGCTGGAACGCGCCCTGGTCCGCAGCCGCGCCAAACTCGACTACACCGGGGTGCAGGCGGCAGCCGAGGCCGGGCGGCTACCCGACCCGATCGCGCTGCTACCGGAGATCGGCGACCGGCTGACCGCCCGTGGGCTGAGCCGGGGCGCCATCAACCTGCCGCTGCCCGAGCAGGACCTGGAACCCGACGGTGAGGGCTGGCGGCTGGTGCTGCGCGCGCCGGTGCCGATGGAAGAGCACAACGCGCAGATCTCCCTGCTGACCGGAATGGCCGCCGCCGACATCATGCTGGCCGGCCGGGTGGGTCTGCTGCGGACGATGCCGGCGCCCAAGCCGGAAGCGGTGCAGCGGCTCCGGGCCGCCGCCGCGCCGCTGGGCGTGCACTGGCCGGACGACGTGGGCCCGGGTCAGGTCATCGCCGGTCTGGACGCCGCCCAGCCGCGCGCCGCCGCGTTCATCGACCAGGCGGCGGAGCTGATGCGCGGTGCCGCGTACACCGCCTTCGACGGGGAGCTGCCGGAGCATCCGGAGCACGGTGGCGTGGCGGCCGCGTACGCCCACGTGACGGCACCGTTGCGGCGGCTGGCCGACCGGTACGCCACCGAGGTCTGCCTGGCTCTGCACGCCGGCCAGGCGGTGCCCGACTGGGCCCGCGCCGCGTTGCCCCGACTGCCCGAGGTCATGGCGAGCACCGACCGGGTCGCCTCGGCGGCGGCTCGCGGCGCCGTCGAGTTGGCCGAGGCGGCGGTGCTGGAGCACCGGGTGGGCGAGACCTTCGACGCGGCCGTCCTCGACGTCGACGCCCCGCCCAACGGCAAGTCCCGGCCCCGACCGCCCGGTGGCACCGTCGCGCTGGACGCCCCGCCGGTCCGCGCCCGCTGCCTCGGCCAGCTGCCGCTCGGCGAACGGGTCCGGGTACGCCTGGTCACCGCCGACCCGGCGGCCCGTACCGTCCTGTTCGAGCTGGCCTGACCGGGTCGCCGTCGCGGGCCCGGTCATCCCCGTGGGCGCGGTCGCCCGCCGTGGCTCGTCCTCGGCGGCGCTGTCGCTCACGGCAGCGGGGATTCTCACAGGGCTCGGCGCTGCTGACGGGCCAGGCGGTTTGCGAGGATGAGGCCATGGCATACGACGCGAGCACGCTGCCCGACGTGTCCGGGCTGACGGTCGGCATCATCGGCGGCACCGGCGACCAGGGGCGGGGCCTCGCCTACCGGTTCGCGCGGGCCGGCCAGACGGTGCTGATCGGATCCCGATCGGCTGAGCGGGCCGCCGAGTCCGCTGCCGAGATCGCCGCCCTGCCCGGGGTGCCGACCGGCGGCAGCGTCACCGGCGCTGCCAACGACGAGGTGGCCCGACGCAGCGACGTGGTGATCATCGCGGTGCCGTGGGACGGGCACGCCGCCACCGTCGCCGCCCTCGCCGAGCCGCTCGCCGGCCGGATCGTCGTCGACTGCGTCAACCCGCTCGGCTTCGACAAGCAGGGCCCGTACGCGCTGACCGTCGCCGAGGGCAGCGCCGTGCAGCAGGCCGCCGCGCTGCTGCCCGACTCCCGGGTCTGCGCCGCGTTCAACCACGTCAGCGCTCCGCTGCTGGCCGACCCCGAGGTCGACCGGATCGACCTGGACGTGCTGATCTGCACCGAGGACCGTGAGTTGGTCGACATCGTCGGCGCGCTCGCCGCCCGGATCCCCGGCATGCGGGGCATCTACGCCGGGCGGCTGCGCAACGCCCACCAGATCGAGGCGTTCACCGCCAACCTGATCGCGATCAACAAGCGCTACAAGGCGCACGCCGGTATCCGCGTCACCGACCTCTGACCCCGAGCGGCGGGGTGCCCCGGCGCGGGAGCACCCCGACCCTCGTCGGTACTAGAAGGTGTGTTCGGCGGCGGGGAACTCGCCGCCGCGGACCTCGTCGGCGAAACGGCGGGTGGCGTCGGTGAGAGCACCGGCCAGATCCGCGTACCGCTTCACGAAGCGCGGCGCCCTGCCCGTCCGCAGCCCGGCCATGTCCTGCCAGACCAGCACCTGCGCGTCGGTGTCCGGGCCCGCGCCGATGCCCACGGTGGGGATCGGCAGCTCGTGGGTGATCCGCTTGGCCACCTCGCCGGGCACCATCTCCAGCACCACAGCGAACGCGCCCGCCTCCGCCACCGCCCGTGCGTCGGCCAGCACCTCGTCGGCGGCGTCGCCGCGACCCTGCACGCGGTAGCCACCCAGGGTGTGCTCGCTCTGCGGGGTGAATCCGATGTGCGCCATCACCGGGATGCCGGCATCGACGATCGCGGCAATCTGCGCGGCGTTACGGCGGCCACCCTCCAACTTCACCGCGTGACAGCCACCCTCCTTCATGAACCGGACGGCGGTGCGCAGCGCCTGGGCCGGGCCCTCCTCGTACGAGCCGAACGGCAGGTCACCGACGACCAGCGCCTGCCGGGTCGCCCGCACCACGGCCCGGACCAGCGGCAGCAGCTCGTCGGCGGTGATCGGCAGGGTGGTCTCGTAGCCGAACACGTTGTTCGCGGCCGAATCGCCGACCAGCAGCACCGGAACACCGGCCTGGTCGAAGATCGACGCCGTGTACTGGTCGTACGAGGTGAGCATCGGCCAGCGCTCGCCGCGCTCCTTGGCGGCCATCAGGTCGCGGGTGCGGACCCGTCGGGTGGCCGGGCCGCCGTACAACGCGGTCACCTCGTGCGGAGTGGACTCCACCATCTCTGTCTCCCTTCCTCGAGGCCGCCTGCGCGGTCCCCGGGTTCCGTCGCGATCGTCGCACCGCGAGACGGGCTGACGGCAGGGCCCAGTGCAAGATGTCACTCCACCAGCGCGAGGCCACCCCACCTGGGCACCCGGCGCCGGGGCCCGGCAGGCGTCGCCCAGCTCGGGGACGCTGACGCTGGACTGCCCGGACGGGGCGCTG